>NZ_JANODC010000487.1:0-11341 GCF_031412495.1 Rhizobacter sp.
GCGCCGCAGGCAGCCGCGGTTCCGGCGCCGGTGCGGCCGGCTACACCGACACAGCCGACACTGACACCGACGACACCGATAGCGACAGCGACACCGCCTGTGGCAGCAAGACCGGCGCTCGCGCCCGCCCTGCCGATCGAGAGCGCGACGCGCCCCGACGCCGCCCTCCGCACGGGCGCAGCGCCTGCTGTGCCGGCCGCGAGCGCACCCGGGCGCTCGGCGGCGAGCCAGGCCCGTGCCGCCACGCCGCCGGCGAAGGATCCCGGCAACGCGCTGGCGCCGGCGAACCGACCGGTGCTCGCCGGCCCGACCTCGCCCGGGGTCGCGGCGAGCGGGCCCGTGCCTCGTCCGGCAGGTCGACCGGTGCCGACGGCGACAGCCGACGCGAACAACCCGGCGACCCCCGTGCCGGCGGCCCGGCAGCCGGCGGCCGGCTATGGCGGCGCCCCGGTGCCGCCGGCCTACGGCAACGAGCCTCCGCGCCCCTACGGGCAGGGCCCGCGCGATGCAGCCCCGCCGGCTCCGGCACCCGCGGCCGAGACGGCGTTCGCGCCCGGCTCGGCGCGCGAAGCCTGCGGCAAGCGCCGCTTCATCGCCCTGGCGGTCTGCATGGACGAGCGCTGCGAGGAACCGCGTTTCAGGCAGACGCCCGAATGCGTGAGCATCCTCGCCCGCAAGGCCTTCCGCGAGAATCGCTGACCGCATCGTCGATCCGCACGGGAGCTGCCGTGGAAACCCAGGAAGACTTTTCCGTGCCGGTGGACCGGCCGCACTTCTCGGTCTGGCCCCGGCGCCTGCCGCGCGCGCTCGTGGCACCCGAGACCTCGCTCTGGTTCAACCTCGAGGTCTCGGCGACACGCTTTCCCGAGCGGGCGGCCTACCGTTTCTTCGGCCGACCGCTCACCTACCGCGAGATGCGCCGCCAGGCCGAGGCGCTCGCCGGCTGGCTGCAGGAGGTCGGCGTCGAGGCCGGCGACCGTGTCGCCGTGTTCATGCAGAACTGCCCGCAGTTCCCGACCGCGCTCTACGCCGTGCTGCGCGCCAATGCGGTGGTCGTTCCCGTGAACCCGATGAACCGGGTCGAGGAGTTCAAGCACTACATCACCGACCCCTCGACCAAGGTCGTGATCTGCGGCGCCGACCTCGCGCCCATCGTCGCCGCCGCGAACGCCGCCTTGCCGGAGGCCGAACGTGTCCGCCACGTGCTGGTCACGCGCTACACCGATGCGATGCCGGAGGGCGACATCGAGCCGGGGGACGCGCCGCCGCCGGCGATGGACGCTTGGCTGCGATCGGAGACGCCGCTGCCCGCCGGCTGCACGCGCTGGAACGACGCGCTGGCCGAAGGGCTGGTGCCGGGCCCGCACATCGCCCGCCCCGACGATCTGGCGCTCCTGCCCTACACCTCGGGGACGACCGGGCTGCCCAAGGGCTGCATGCACACGCACCGCACGCTGATGCACAACGCCATCGGCGGGCCGTGGAGCTACGGCGGCGGCGCCGAGCCGGTGGTGCTCGGGGTCGTGCCGATGTTCCACATCACGGGCATGGTCTACAGCGTCCTCGGCTCCGTGTACGCCGGCGCCAGCGTCGTGCTGATGCCGCGATGGGAGCGTGAGCTCGCCGGGCGGCTGATCTCGCAGCACCGGATCAGCCACTGGACCTGCATCCCGACGATGGTGATCGACCTCTTCGGCAGCCCCAACTACAAGAGCTTCGACCTGTCGAGCCTGCGCAGCATCGGCGGCGGCGGCGCGGCCATGCCGCAGGCGGTGGCGCAGCGCCTGCAGGACGAGTTCGGCCTTACCTTCGCCGAGGGCTACGGCCTCACCGAGACGGCGGCGCCGAGCCACGCCAACCCTCCGGAGCGCGCCAAGCTGCAATGCCTCGGCATCCCGATCTACGGCGTCGATTCCCGCGTCGTCGACCCGCTCACGCTCGAGGAGCTGCCGCCCGGCGAGGTGGGCGAGATCATCACCCGCGGCCCGATGGTC
This sequence comes from Rhizobacter sp., assembly GCF_031412495.1. Lineage (GTDB taxonomy): Bacteria > Pseudomonadota > Gammaproteobacteria > Burkholderiales > Burkholderiaceae_C > Schlegelella_A. The sequence goes on from NZ_JANODC010000487.1 coordinate 1,995, forward strand.
TTCACTGGCTACTGGCGCCACCCGGAAGCCACCGAGGCCGCCTTCGTCCAGTTCGAGGGCCGCCGGTTCTTTCGCACCGGCGACCTCGGCCGGATGGACGAGGAAGGCTACTTCTTCATGACCGATCGGCTGAAGCGGATGATCAACGCGAGCGGCTTCAAGGTCTGGCCGGCCGAGGTGGAGATGCTCCTGTACCGGCACCCGGCGGTGCAGGAGGCCTGCATCATCGCCGCCCGCGACGCCTACCGCGGCGAGACGGTCAAGGCCATCGTCGTCCTGCGCGAGGCCGCCAGGGGCCGGACCAGCGCCGAGGACATCGTCGCCTGGTCGCGCGAGAACATGGCCGCCTACAAGGTGCCCAGGATCGTGCAGTTCGTCGACGCGCTGCCGAAGTCGGGCTCGGGCAAGGTCATGTGGCGCCTGCTGCAGGACCAGGAAGGCGCCGGCTGACGGGGCCGGCTCTCAGCGCTCGACCCAGCGGGCGCCGTCGCGGCTGAAGCGCTCCACCGCGCCTGTCTCGAAGGCGCTCTTCTCGGCCTGCCAGGACCACGTCTCAACATCGACGACCGCGCCGTCGACCCGGACGACGTTGAAGGAATTCGACTCGCCGCGACCGCGCGTCGAGGTCGCCGTGCCGGCCTGCACGACCAGCGCCGAATAGCCCGGCAGCCCGTCGCGGTCCGAGGTGCCGCCGGACTGCGTGGCGTGGAAGTGGCCGGCCAGGAGCAGGTCGACGCCGCAATCGGCGAACACCTGCAAGGCCTTCCTGGCCCGGCCGACGAGCTTGGCGTCCTCCGGCTCGTCGGGCAGGTCGAACGGATGGTGCGTGACGACGATCTTCGTCAGGTGCTCCGGCAAGGGGTCGAAGCGACGATGGATGGCGCGCATCTGCTCTTCGTTGATGCGACCGCCCTTGAAGGTGAGCGAGCGTGCCGTGTTGACGCCGAGCACGGCGATCTCGTCGTCGATGAAGCAGGGGTGGAGGTCGCGCTGGATGTGGCGCAGGTACTTTCCCAGCGGGCTCAGGAAGCGCTCCCAGATGCGGTAGAGCGGCACGTCGTGGTTGCCCGGCACGACGATCTGCGGCCCCGGCAAGGTGTCGAGGAAGGCGCGGGCCTGCCTGAACTCGCCCGCCTTGGCCCGCTGGGTGAGGTCGCCCGAGACGACGACCACGTGCGGGCGGATCGACGCCACCGTGCCCGGCAGCGCCGCGACCACGGCCGGGTCGGTGCGGCCGAAGTGCAGGTCGGAGAGATGGACCAGGGTACGCATCGCCGGCTTTCTATGCCGCTGCCGACGGCGGCGTGGCGCGCATCACGCCCAGGCTGGCGCGTCGGATGCGGTACGTCAGGGGTGGCGTCATCACGGTCACCTCGCCGTCCGTGGCGACACGCAAACGGTGGTGCCGGCTCTCGACCACGACCTCGGCGGCGCTCATGGCGGCGAAGTCGCGCGCCTGCAGGAGCCGGCCGAGGAGAGCGCGCACTGCGAGCAGGAGCAGGCGCGCCCGCCCGGGCCGCTGCGCGACGTACAGGCTGAGCAGCCCGTCGTGCAGGCCCTCGCGCTCGCCGATGGCGAAGCCCTCCATCCGGTACTCGTTGTTGCCGATGAAGACGAACGGCGTCCGCCAGCGCTGCTCCTGGCCGTCGACCGACAGCCGGACGTCCATGAACGGGTAGCGCCGAAAGGCCGAGACCGAGGCCCGCAGCAGCGCCAGCCACTTGCCGCGGCCGAGCCGCTTCTGCTGCCGCTCCCGGTCGCGCACGATATCGGGGTACAGGCCGAGGCTCGAGTTGTTGACGAAGACGCGGCCGTTGACCTCGCCGACGTCGACCCGCACCGGCTCGCCGCCGACCACGTGCGCCACCGCTGCCTCCACCTCGAGGGGCAGGCCGAAGTCCTTGGCGAAGTGGTTGAGCGTGCCGAGGGGAAGGACGCCGAGGGCGATGTCGCGGTCGACGAGCGCCGCCGCTACCGCGCTGACGGTGCCGTCGCCGCCACCGGCGACGATCACGTCGGGCGATCGGGCGAGCGTCGCCTGGAGTGCCGACTCGATCTCCTCGCCGCCGTGGACGAGCAGGACATCGGCCGTGGCGCCGCTGGCCGCGAAGGCACGCCCGACGCGCTCCGCGAGCGCCTCGCCTCGTCCTTGCCCGGAGCCGGCGTTGAGGATGACGACGATGCGACGGGTTCGGCTCGGCAGGTGGGTCATCGCGGCGTGGGCACTTGGCGGTCGGGCCCTGCCCGGCGCCGCCGACGGAATTCGGCGAGGGCGCTGAGGCAGAGTGCGAGCCACGCCACGCCTTCGAGGAAACCGGCGATGACGTCGCTCAGGTAGTGGACGCCGAGGTACAGGCGTGTGAACGCCACGACGGCAATCGCCATGCCGGCGCCGGCGACGGCCAGCACGCGCCCGGCCACGCTGCGGCTGCGGCGAAAGAAGAACACCACGAGGAGCCCGTACGCGAGCGTGCTCCCGGCGGCGTGACCGCTCGGGAAGCTGTAGGTCGACAAGGTGAGCAGGGGCTCCTCGAGGACCGGGCGGCCGCGCTGGAACGCATGCTTCATCAGGACGTTGAGCGCCAGGCCGCCGCCGATGCAGACGACCAGGGTCGCCACCCTATGCCACTGCCGTCGCCAGGCCATCACGGCGGCGGCAAGGCCGCTGTAGATGCCGATCGCCAGGGTCGAGTGCAGATGCGTGACGACCAGCATCGCCGTCGTGAGCGGCGGCGTCGCGCGATCGCGCAGCCAGCGGGCGATCTCGGCGTCGAGCACCGTGATGCGGTCGCCCGACACCACGTCTTCGGCCACGATGCCGAAGAGGGTCGCGGCCACCAGCATCAGGACGGCCGACGCACCCAGCTGAAGCGTCAGCCGGGCTCCCGCCGTGGGCGGCGCGGTGATCAGCGGCATCGCGCCGCGCCGTGCTCAGAGGTCGGTGGGCAGCGGAACCGTGCGCCCGCTCGCGTCCTGCCCGGGCGACGAGGCGATCACGCCACAGGCCAGGCGTGCGCCGGAATTGCCCGTGGGCTGGGTCGTGTAGTCGTCCGGCATGGCGTGGACGATGACGGCCTTTCCGGCAAAGTCGCCGGGGCCGGATGCGAGGACATTGCCGGGGATGCGGACGCGGAAGACGGCGCGGCCGGTCGCGTCCGCCTTCAGCGACGGCAGGTCGCCGGCGTGGTGCTCGGCGCCGGGCCGCCCGTGCGGCTTGCCCGTCGGGTTGAAATGGCCGCCGGCGCTCATCCCGTCGCCGCTCGAGCAGTCGCCCTTCTCGTGCACGTGGAAGCCGTGCTCCTGGTTCGGCTTCAGGCCGCTGACGCGCCCCACCACCTGCAGCCCGGTCCCGTCCTGCACGAACCAGACGCTGCCGGCGGTGCTGCTGTCGCGCGTCGGCTGCAAGGTGGCGACCACGTACGGCCCGGGCGGCGACGGCGAGGCGCACGCGCCGAGGAGGAACAGCGACAGCGGTGCCGCCAGGGCGAGGAGCGTCTTCATGCGTGACCCGGGGAAGTTGATCGAACGATGATATTCGGCGGCCGCCGTCCCTTCACGCAGGCGCTTCAGTACGTGGCCCGGCCGCCCGAGAGGTCGAACACCGAGCCGGTCGAGAAGGAGCAATCCTCCGACGACAGCCAGGCGACCATCGCGGCCGCTTCGGAGACCTCGAGGAAGCGGCCCATCGGGATCTTCGACAGCATGAAGTCGATGTGCTGCTGCGTCATCGTCGCGAACATCACCGTCTTCGCTGCCGCCGGGGTGACGGCGTTGACGATCACGCCCTTGCTCGCGAGCTCCTTGCCGAGCGACTTGGTGAGCGCGATCACGCCCGCCTTGGAGGCGCTGTAGTGCGATGCGTTCGGGTTGCCTTCCTTGCCGGCCACCGAGGCGATGTTGACGATGCGGCCGTACTTCGCCGCGACCATGTGCGGCACGACCGCGCGGCAGACCAAGTAGGGGGCGACCAGGTTCACCTCGATGACGCGGCGCCAGACGTCGGGCTCGAGCTCCCACGTCGTGCCGTTGCCGCCGGTGATGCCGGCGTTGTTGACCAGGATGTCGATCTTCTTCGCCGCGCCGATCACGCGCTCCGTGGCGGCAGCGACGTCGCTCTCTCGCGTCAGCTCGACGACATCGGTGATGACCTTGCCCTGGCCGTCGAGCGAGCCCTTCGCCTCGGCGAGCTTGCCGGCGTCGACGTCCCAGAGGACCACCGTCGCCCCGGAGCCCAGCATCCGTTCGGCGATGGCATAGCCGATGCCCTGCGCTCCGCCGGTGATGACCGCGACGCGGCCCTGCAGATCGATCTTGTTCATGCCTTGTTCTCCTGTGCTGAAGCCAGCCCTCGCAACGCGTCGCCGGCGCCGGGGGCGGCGCGGCAATCGGCGATGTACTGGCGAATGATGTCGGCGAAATCACGGTCCGGCTTCAGCCCGAGGCGAGCGGCGCGGGCCGCCGTCGAGCCGCGCGGCCAGTTGGCGACGATGTTCGAGATCGTCTCGTCGCGCACGAAGCGCACGCGCTGGCGCACCTCGCGGCCGGCGACGGCCTCGAGTGCGTCGAGCATCTGCGCCACGGTGGCGTTGACCGCCGGCAGGTTGAGCGCCAGACGGCCGCCGAGCTGTTCGACGCTCGCCTCGTAGATCGCGATCAGGCCTTCGACGGTGCGCGCCGCCGACGTGAGCGGGTGCGACACGTCGGGCGTGACCGGGCAGATCGCCTCGATGCCGGCCAGCGGCTCGCGCACGATGCCGGAGAAGAACGAGGAGGCGGCGCCGTTCGGACGGCCGGGTCGCACGGTGACGGTCATCAGCCGGGCCGAGCGGCCGTCGACGAAGCCCTTGCGCGAGTAATCGGCGATGAGATGCTCGCACATGAGCTTGTGCGTGCCGTAGGAGGTTTTCGGCGCGGGCAGGGTGTCGTCGCCGACGAGCGCCGGCAAGGGCACCGACGGGTCGGGGCCGAAGACGGCGACCGAGCTGGAGAACACGAAGCGCGGCGCCGGCGTGCCGCGGCCGGTCGCCGCGCGCAGCGCGTCGAGGAGGGCGCGCGTCGTGTCGAGGTTCGAGCGCAGGCCGAGATCGAAGTCGGCCTCGCACTCGCCGGACACCGCCGAAGCCAGGTGGAATACACCATCGAAGCCGTCGCGGCCGAGCGCCTCGCACTGGCTGGCGAGGGCACCGACGCGGGCCTCGACGCGCGCGTCGGCCGTCAGTTCCGGCCGGGCCGCGACCTGGTCGGCGAGGACCAGCTGCTCGATGCGGCGCCCGCCGAGGGTGCCGCGTTCAAGAAGGGCGCTCGCGAGGCGCGAGCCGATGAATCCGCCGCCGCCGGTGATCAGGATCTTCATGTCGTGCTCCTGGTTGAAGGCTAGGCCAGCAGCGGCCCGGCCGTGCGCAGGCGGCGATCGCCGCCGCGCATGTGCTGGATGGCGCGGCGCCGGGCCAGTGCCGGGTCGCCTGCGTCGATGGCGTCGACGATGGCGGCGTGCTCGATCCGCACCGCGTCGATGAAGTCGGCCCGCGTCGCGTCGTTGCGCCGGGTGACCCGCATCGACTCGGTCGTGTACTGCTCGAGGAACTCGAGCAGGCGGCCGAAGTGCGGGTTGCCGGCGGCATCGGCGAGCAGGCGATGGAAGGCGAGGTCCTCCTCGACCCCGTCGCGCTGCTCGGCGGCGCTGCGGTCGATGGCGCGCAAGGCGCGGCGCAAGGCGATCACCTGGGCGCGGCTGCGCCGCTCGGCGGCCAGCGCCGCCGTCTCGGCCTCGAGCGCCCGCCGCACCTCGCGGATGCGCAGCACGTCGTCGACGGAGCGGATGAGCGAGAGGTCGAGCGTGAGGGCGTCGTTCGGCGGCGCCGCCGTGACGTAAACGCCCGAGCCCTGGCGCGAACGGAGCAGGCCGCGCGACTTCAGCTGGTGCACCGCTTCGCGGACGACGGTGCGGGAGACGCCGTGCGCGGCAGCGAGCCGCTCTTCCGTGGGAAGGCGGTCGCCCGGGCGCAGCGAGCCGGCGTCGATCTGCTCGCCCAGGCGGGCGGCCAGCCTGTCGGAGAGCCGCTCGGGAAGGAGAGGAAGAGGGTCGGGCGCGGCCTCGGAACGCGAGGCGGCACCGGGGCGGGTCAGCATGGTGGTCGGGTCATCATACGAATTGCGACCCGGGTGGCTCTACCGGTTTGCCCTCATGGCGGCGGCCCGTGCGGCTGTCGATACTTCGCGCCATCCGGGCGGAACCGCCCAGCCTCCGTCTGGCCCGAACGCCGGACCCGCAACCCCGATGGCCAGTGTCACGATCCAAGGAGTCCGCAAGAGCTTCGGCGAGACCGCCGTCCTGCACGGCGTCGACATCGACATCGCCGACGGCTCGTTCACCGTGCTCGTCGGCCCCTCCGGCTGCGGCAAGTCGACGCTGCTGCGCATGATCGCGGGCCTCGAGGAGATCTCCGGCGGCGAGATCCGCATCGGCACCCGGCGCGTCAACGACGTGCCGCCGAAGGAGCGGGACATCGCCATGGTGTTCCAGAACTACGCGCTCTACCCGCACATGACGGTGCGCGAGAACCTGGCGTTCTCGCTCATGCTCGCCAAGAAGGACAAGGCGACGATCGATACCAAGGTCGGGCGCGCGGCGGAGATCCTGGCCCTCACGGCCCTGCTCGACCGCTACCCGCGCCAGCTCTCGGGCGGCCAGCGCCAGCGCGTCGCCATGGGCCGCGCCATCGTCCGCGACCCGCAGGTCTTCCTCTTCGACGAGCCGCTGTCCAACCTCGACGCGAAGCTGCGCGTGGCCATGCGCGGCGAGATCAAGGAACTGCACCAGCGCCTGCAGACGACCTCGATCTACGTGACGCACGACCAGATCGAGGCGATGACCATGGGCGACCGCATCGTGGTCATGAAGGACGGCCGCATCGAGCAGATCGGCTCGCCGCTCGAGCTCTACGATTTTCCGTCGAACGTCTTCGTCGCCGGCTTCATCGGCTCGCCGGCGATGAACTTCGTCCCGGCGACGCTGCGCCGCGACGGCAGCGGCTCGCGCCTCGAGCTCGCCGACGGCAGCCGCCTGGCCGCGCCCGCCGGCTCCGGCGGCATCGACGGCCAGCCGGTCGTCCTCGGAACGCGTCCGGAGCACCTCACCCTCGCCAGCGAAGGCGGCATCGCGACGCGCGTCGTCGTCATGGAGCCGACCGGCGCCGACACCTTCGTCGCGCTCCGTCACGGCAGCACCGAGATGTCGGCCGTCTTTCGCGAGCGGCACGACTTCGCGCCCGGCAGCACCATCCACCTGCTCCCCGACCTGCAGCGAGCACACCTGTTCGACGCCGGCAGCGGCCAGCGGCTCGCCGCCTGAACCGGCACCCTGCGAGAGCCCGTTCCTTCCCGCATCAATAAACTCACAGTCAGGAGACCACGATGAGCGACCACATTCCCTTCAACCGCCGCAAGTTCCTCGAAGGCACGGCCAGCGCCGCCGCGGTGGCGGGGCTCGGCACGGGCACGGCGATGTTCGCGCCGCTCGCCCACGCGCAGACGCTGACCCTGAAGCCGGAAAAGGGTGCCTCGCTGCGCGTCCTGCGCTGGAGCCGCTTCGTGCAGGGCGACATCGACGCCTACATGGCAAACGTCAAGCGCTTCACCGAGAAGACCGGCATTCCGGTGCGCGTCGACAACGAGGGCTGGGAGGACGTGCGCCCGAAGGCGGCCGTCGCTGCCAACACCGGTGCCGGCCCCGACATCATCCTGTCGACCAACGACGACGCCAACCTCTATCCGGACAAGCTGCTCGACGTCACCGACGTGGCCGAGTACATCGGCAAGAAGTACGGCGGCTGGTACCCGGCCGGACAGGCCTTCCTGAAGCCGGACGGCAAGAAGTGGATCGGCCTGCCGCTCGGCGCCGCCGGCGCGATGATCGTGTACCGCGACAGCATGGTGAAGGCAGCCGGTTTCAACGAGTTTCCGAAGGACACCGACGGCTTCCTCCGGCTGATGAAGGCCCTGAAGGAGAAGGGCACGCCGGGCGGCCTGGCGCTCGGTAACGCCACCGGCGACGGTCTCTGGTGCAACTGGCTGATCTGGGCTTTCGGCGGCAAGCTCGTCGACCAGAACAACAAGGTCGTCATCGACAGCCCCGAGACCCTGAAGGCGCTCGAATACGGCAAGGAGCTCTACGCCACCTTCATCCCGGGCACGCTGTCCTGGCTGGACCCGAACAACAACAAGGCCTTCCTCGATGGCCAGATCGCGCTCACCAACAACGGCATCTCGATCTACTACGCGACCAAGACCTCCACCGATCCCAAGGTCAAGGAGTTGCAGCCCGACATCCAGCACGCGTCCTACCCGATCGGGCCGGTCGGCGTACCGACCGAGTCGCACCTGTTCTTCAACCAGATGGTCATGAAGTACACGAAGTACCCGCAGGCCGCCAAGGAGTTCCTGCGCTTCATGATGGAACAGGAGCAGTTCGGTGCCTGGCTGACCGGCGCCGGCGCGTACATCGCCACGCCGCTCGCCGGCTACGCCAACCTGCCGATCTGGACCTCGGATCCGAAGCACACCCCGTACCGCGACCCCGTGAAGAACCTGCGTCCGGCCGGCTTCGCGGGCAAGCTGGGCTACGCGTCTGCCGGTGCAGCTGCCGACTTCATCGTCGTCAACATGGTGGCCGAGGCCATCAGCGGTTCGAAGACGCCGAAGGAAGCGATGGAGCGGGCGCAGAAGCGCGCCGAACGCTACTACCGCGTCTGAGTCTGTCGTCCCGGGCCGCCGCGCCTTCGCGCGGCGGCCCTTTTTGCCGCTCCCATGACTTTCGTCGAACGACTCCAGAACAACCGCAACGCGCTGGGCGTGATCTTCATGCTGCCGGCGACCGTGCTGCTGCTGCTGTTCCTGACCTACCCGCTCGGGCTCGGCGTGTGGCTGGGCTTCACCGATGCCAAGGTGGGCCGCGCCGGCCAATGGATCGGCCTCGAGAATTACGAATACCTGTGGGGCGACGCGGTGACGCGCCTGGCCCTGTTCAACACGCTCTTCTACACCTTCGTGGCGAGCATCCTGAAGTTCGTGCTCGGTCTCTGGCTGGCCCTGCTGCTCAACCGCAACATCCGCTTCAAGAGCTTCTTCCGGGCCATCATCCTCCTGCCCTACATCGTGCCGACGGCCCTGTCGGCGATCGCCTTCTGGTGGATCTTCGACGCCCAATTCTCGATCATCAGCTGGATCCTGGTGAAGATGGGCTGGATCGACACCTACATCGACTTCCTCGGCGACCCCTGGAATGCGCGGCTCTCGGTGATCGGCGCCAACGTCTGGCGCGGCATCCCCTTCGTGGCGATCACGCTGCT
>NZ_JANODC010000488.1:0-3306 GCF_031412495.1 Rhizobacter sp.
GTCGTCGGCTACGTCTTCAAGAAGCTCGACTTTCCCCTGGCGCCGCTGGTCCTCGCTTTGGTGCTCGGCGACAAGGCGGAAGATTCCTTCCGCCAGGCGATGCTCATGTCGCAAGGCGAGATGGGCATCATGTATGCGAACCCGCTGGTCGGCACGATCACGACGCTGGCCCTGATCCTGCTGTTCTGGCCGCTGATCTCGTGGCTCATCGGCAAGCTCAAGCCGCGCAAGGCGGACGCCGTCGCGGTCGAGCAGCCGGTCGACTAGCGCCGCGACACGCACACGGACGGAGGAGAAGACCATGCCCGTGATCGCCATGACGCAGGAAATGGGCTCGCTGGCCAAGGACGTGTCGTTGCGCCTGGCCGACGTCATGGGGCTCGGCGTCATGCGACACGAGGTGATCGATCGGGTGGCCGATCGCGTGAACGTGCCGACCAGCCTGATCGGCCGCCTGCGCGAGGGCAAGGCCGGTTTCGTCGAGCGGCTCACCGCCGACCAGCGCAGCGTGGCCCTGCACACCGCCGACGAGCTGTTCGCCCTGGCAGCACGCGGCGACGTCGTCCTGCGCGGCTGGGGCGCGACCTGCCTGCTGCGCCCCGTTCCGCACGTCGTCTGCGTGCGCATCACGCGTTCGCTCGACCGGCGCGTCGAGTGGCTGATGGGCCACCTCGAGACCGACGACGCGGCCCTGGCCGAAGCGGAGCTGCGGCGCAGCGACCGTGCCCACGCCGCGCGCATGCACGAGCTCTTCGACGTGACCTGGGGCGACCCCGTTCTCTACGATCTCGTCATCAACACCGACCGGGTGACGATCGACAGCGCCGTCGAGCAGATCCGCGCGCTCGCCGCCCGGCCCGAGTTCGCCGAGACCGAGTCGTCGCGGGCGCTGCTCGCCGACATGGCGCTGGAGGCCCGGGTCCGTGTCGCGCTGCGCGACGATGCGGTCACCCGCAACATCGACGTCACCATCAGCGCCGGCGCCGGGCGGGTCGCGCTGCGCGGCATCGTCGTCAGCGCCGAGGAGCGGCTGCAGGCCGAGAACGTGGCCCGAGCGGTCGCCGGGGTGACGGCCGTCGACAACGAGCTGAGGCTGATGGGGAAGTTCCGCCGCTTTACCTGAGCGGTCCGGCAGCGCTCGAGCTACGCCGGTCAGATCTTGCCGCGCTTGCGGAGCCGGCTGAGGGTCTCGGCCGACAGGTTCAGGTACGAGGCGAGCTCCTTGCTCGGGATGCGCTCGACCAGCTCCGGGTGCTTGCGCATGAAGCGGTGCACGCGGCCCGGCGCGTCGAGGAGGTGAAGCGTGATCGTGTGGGCCATGATCTCGCTCATGCCGCGCATGACGGCGAGCTCGAACAGCTCGCGGGCGGCCGGGCGATCGGCCAGGAACTCGGTCCAGACCTTGAGCGGCAGGCTCGCCACCCGCGCCTTGGTGACGCAGACGATGCCGTAGGGCGTCGGCGTGCCGAGGCGCAGCGCCGCGTAGCTGGTCTCCATGTCGTTCTCGTCGGCGAAGCGCAGGATCATTTCCTTGCCTTCGGCGTTGCTGACGACGCGCTTGAGGATGCCGTCGATGATGAAGTACTGCTCCATCTCGCGGACCCCCTGGTGCAGGAGGAAGTCGCCCTTGCCGCAGTCGACCACCGTCAGGTGGGCATCGAGTTCCTGCCGGTCGTCGTCGGGAAGGTCCTGCAGCAGGACATTGCGACGGAGCTGCAGGCGCACGAGGGTCTTTTCGGGGTGGTTCTCCAGCGGCGTCGTGAGCACGGTCCTCCTCGCTTGTTCCGACCCGGCCGGGGCCATCTCGCGGAAAGTTGACCGCGGTCAATGGCCCGTGAGAGCGGGCCAATCATAGTCTCCGGTTCGATGCGGCCGGGCCGCGCCCGCTCTGTCCGCCCCCATCGCACGAACCCATTCCGCCGAGGAAAAACCATGTCTTCTGTCATCGAAAAGGGCCCTGCCTCGCCCGCCGGCGAAGCGGCCGCGAAGGCCGGCGCCGGTGCCGCCGGCGCGGCGGCCACCACCGACGGCTTCCACCTCGTGATCGAGGCCCTGAAGCTGAACGACATCGACACCATCTTCGGCCTGCCCGGCATCCCGATCACCGACCTGACGCGCATGGCGCAGGCCGAGGGCATGCGCGTGATCTCGTTTCGCCACGAGCAGCACGCCGGCAACGCGGCGGCGGCGGCCGGCTTCCTGACCCAGAAGCCCGGCATCTGCCTGACGGTGTCCGCACCCGGTTTCCTGAACGGGCTCACGGCGCTCGCCAACGCGACCACCAACTGCTTCCCGATGATCCTGATCAGCGGCTCGAGCGAGCGCGAGATTGTCGATCTGCAGCAGGGCGACTATGAAGAGATGGACCAGCTCGCCATTGCCAAGCCGCTCTGCAAGGCCGCCTTTCGCGTCCTGCACGCCGAGGACATCGGCATCGGCGTCGCGCGGGCGATCCGCTCCGCGCTGTCGGGCCGGCCGGGCGGCGTCTACCTCGACCTGCCGGCCAAGCTGTTCGCGCAGACGATGGACGCCGAGGCCGGCAAGAAGTCGCTGATCAAGGTCGTCGATCCGGCGCCGCGCCAGATCCCGGCACGCGATGCGGTGCAGCGCGCCCTCGATCTTCTGAGGACGGCCAAGCGGCCGCTCATCCTGCTCGGCAAGGGGGCCGCCTACGCGCAGGCCGATGCCGACATCCGAGCCCTGGTCGAGAAGACCGGCATCCCCTACCTGCCGATGTCGATGGCCAAGGGCCTGCTGCCCGACACGCACCCGCTCTCGGCCGCCGCGGCGCGCTCGCACGTGCTGGCCGAAGCCGACGTCGTGATGCTGGTCGGCGCCCGCCTCAACTGGCTGCTGTCGCACGGCAAGGGCAAGACCTGGGCCGAGGACAAGGGCGCCAAGCAGTTCATCCAGATCGACATCGCGCCAACCGAGATCGACAGCAACGTCGCCATCGCTGCGCCGGTGATCGGCGACATCGGCTCGTGCGTGGCGGCGTTGCTCGCCGGCATCGACGCCGGCTGGGCCCAGCCGCCCGCCGAGTGGACCGGCGGCATCGCCGAGCGGCGCGAGAAGAACCAGGCCAAGATGGCGCAGACGCTGGCGGCGCGGCCGTCGCCGATGAACTTCCACAGCGCGCTCAGCGTGATCCGCGAGCAGGTCAAGGCGAGGCCCGACGCGATCGTCGTCAACGAAGGCGCCAACACCCTCGACTTCGCGCGCTCGATCGTCGACATGTACGAGCCGCGCAAGCGCCTCGACGTCGGCACCTGGGGGATCATGGGCATCGGCATGGGCTTCGCCGTC
>NZ_JANODC010000489.1:0-8845 GCF_031412495.1 Rhizobacter sp.
CGCCTTCATCCGGGTCCGCGGCGCGCGCACGCACAACCTCAAGAACATCGACCTCGACATCCCGCGCAACCAGCTGGTCGTGATCACCGGGCTGTCGGGGTCGGGCAAGTCGAGCCTGGCCTTCGACACGCTCTACGCCGAGGGGCAGCGGCGCTACGTCGAGAGCCTGTCGGCATACGCGCGGCAGTTCCTGCAGCTGATGGACAAGCCCGACGTCGACGTGATCGAGGGCCTGTCGCCGGCGATCTCGATCGAGCAGAAGGGGACGGCGCACAACCCGCGCTCGACCGTCGGCACCGTGACCGAGATCCACGACTACCTGCGCCTGCTCTACGCTCGCGCCGGCTCGCCGTTCTGCCCCGAGCACGGGCTCGCCCTGCAGGCGCAGAGCGTGAGCCAGATGGTCGACGCGACGCTGGCCTTGCCGGCCGAGACGCGGCTGATGGTGGTGGCACCGGTCGTGCGCGATCGCAAGGGCGAGTTCGCCGAGCTGTTCCAGTCGATGCAGGCGCAGGGCTACGTGCGCTTTCGCGTCGGCGGCAGCGTCGTCGAGGCGGCCGACGTGCCGAAGCTGAAGAAGTCGGAGAAGCACGACATCGACGTGGTCATCGACCGGATCAAGGTGCAGGCCCCCGACGAGGCCGCGCCGCTGCGACAGCGCCTGGCCGAGAGCTTCGAGGCGGCGCTGCGGATCGCCGACGGCCGGGCCTTGGCGGTCGAGATGGACTCCGGCAAGGAGCATCTGTTCTCGAGCAAGTTCGCCTGCCCGCTCTGCGACTACGCCCTGCCCGAGCTCGAGCCGCGCCTGTTCTCCTTCAACTCGCCGGTCGGCGCCTGCCCGACGTGCGACGGGATCGGCGTGACCACCGTCTTCGACCCGGAGCGGGTCGTCGCCTTTCCTTCGCTGAGCCTGGCCAGCGGCGCGGTCAAGGGCTGGGACCGGCGCAACCCGTACATGTTCTCGTTGCTCGAGACCGTCGCCAGCCACTACGCCTTCGACATCGACACGCCCTTCGAGGAGCTCGGCCCCGACGTGCGCGAGGTGCTCCTGCACGGCTCGCGGGAGGTCGAGATCGAGTTCAGCTACGAGGCCGAGGCGGGCCGCGGCAAGAAGCGGCAGCTCAAGCGCAAGCACCCCTTCGAAGGCATCCTGGCGAGCCTCGAGCGCCGCTTCCGGGAAACCGACTCGGCGGCGATCCGCGAGGACCTGGCCCGCCTGCAGAGCGCCAAGCCGTGCCCGGACTGCGAGGGAACGCGGCTGCGCACCGAAGCACGCCACGTGTTCCTCGTCGACGCCGGCGGCGAGCGCGAGCCGATCTACCGGGTCGAGCACTTCACCCTGCGCGAGGCGCTCGCCTGGTTCGATCGCCTGACCCTCACCGGCGCCAAGGCGGAGATCGCCGACAAGGTGGTGCGCGAGATCTGCTCGCGGCTCAAGTTCCTGAACGACGTCGGCCTCAACTACCTGAGCCTCGACCGCAGCGCCGACTCGCTCTCCGGCGGCGAGGCGCAGCGGATCCGCCTGGCGTCGCAGATCGGCTCCGGCCTGACCGGCGTGATGTACGTGCTCGACGAGCCGTCGATCGGCCTGCACCAGCGCGACAACGAGCGCCTGATGTCCACCCTCTACCACCTGCGCGACATCGGCAACAGCGTCATCGTCGTCGAGCACGACGAGGAGGCGATCCTCGCCGCCGACCACGTCATCGACATGGGCCCGGGCGCCGGCGTGCACGGCGGCCGGGTCATGGCCGAAGGCCGGCCGGAGGAAGTCGCCGCCCACCCGGATTCGCTGACCGGCCGCTACCTCGCGCACGTCCTGCGCATCCCCGTCCCGGCGCGCCGCGCCAGGCCGCAGCCCGACGGCTGGCTGCGGATCGTCGGCGCGCGCGGCAACAACCTGAAGGGCGTCGACGTCGCCCTCCCGGTCGGCCTGCTGACCTGCGTCACCGGCGTCTCCGGCTCCGGCAAGTCGACCCTCGTCAACGACACGCTGTACGCGGCGGTGGCGAAGAACCTCTACAACAGCCACGCCGAGCCCGAGCCGCACGACGGCATCGACGGCCTGGACGCCTTCGACAAGGTGATCAACGTCGACCAGTCGCCGATCGGCCGCACGCCGCGCTCGAACCCGGCCACCTACACCGGCCTGTTCACGCCGATCCGCGAGCTGTTCGCCGAGGTGCCGGCGGCGCGCGAGCGCGGCTACGGGCCGGGCCGGTTCAGCTTCAACGTCGCCGGCGGCCGCTGCGAGGCGTGCCAGGGCGACGGCGTGCTCAAGGTCGAGATGCACTTCCTGCCCGACGTCTACGTGCCGTGCGACGTCTGCCACGGCCGCCGCTACAACCGCGAGACGCTGGAGATCCTCTACAAGGGCAGGAACATCACCGAGGTGCTCGACCTGACCGTCGAGGACGCCCACGGCTACTTCAGCGCTGTCCCGAACATCGCCCGCAAGCTGCAGACGCTGCTCGACGTCGGCCTCGGCTACATCCGCCTCGGCCAGAGCGCGACCACGCTCTCCGGCGGCGAGGCGCAGCGCGTCAAGCTGGCGCTCGAGCTCTCCAAGCGCGACACCGGCCGCACCCTCTACATCCTCGACGAGCCGACCACCGGCCTGCACTTCGCCGACATCGACCTCCTGCTGCGGGTGCTGCACCAGCTGCGCGACGCCGGCAACACGGTGGTCGTCATCGAGCACAACCTGGACGTCATCAAGACCGCCGATTGGGTCGTCAACATGGGGCCGGAGGGTGGCGCCGGCGGCGGCACGGTGGTGGCGACCGGCACGCCGGAAGAGGTGGCGGCCAACGCGGCGAGCTTCACCGGGCGCTACCTGCGGCCGCTGCTCGGCGCCTGAGGCGAGGTCTTCGCCGCCGGCCTAGACTCGGCCTCCCGAGCCCCCGGAGCCTGCCATGAGCCTGATCGTCGACTACTTCCTCTCGCCGCAGTCGCCGTGGACCTACCTCGGCCACGATCGCTTCGCCGCCATCGCCGCCAAGGCCGGCGCCGCCATCAACGTGCTGCCGGTCGACCTCGGTCGCGTCTTTCCGGTCTCGGGCGGGCTGCCCCTGGCCAAGCGAGCGCCGCAACGGCAGGCCTACCGGCTCGTCGAGCTGAAGCGTTTCAGCGACTTCCTCGGCCTGCCGATGAACCTGCAGCCGCGCTACTTTCCGGTCAACGGCGACGACGCCGCCAAGCTCATCATCGCCGTCGACGAGCACGAGGGCTCGGAGGCGGCGATGAAGATCACCGGCGCCATCCTGCGCGGCGTCTGGGCCGGGCAGCGCAACATCGCCGATCCGGCGGCGCTGCAGTCGATGCTCGAGGAATGCGGCCTGCCGGCGCGCCGACTCGAGGACTCGCAGAGCCAGGCCGTGCACGAGCGCTACGACCGCGACTCGCAACGTGCCATCGACGCCGGCCTGTTCGGCGCGCCGACCTACCTGGTCGACGGCGAGATGTTCTGGGGCCAGGACCGGCTCGATTTCGTCGAGCGCCGCCTGGCCCGCGGCTGAGACCGCCGGCGACTACATCCCGTAGCGCTTCTTCGCCTGGGTGATGCAGTTCGACTTGGCGTCGCCGCTCATGGCGTCGCACTTCTCGGCAGCGACCTTGTAATCGGCCTGGCGCTTGTCCTTCACCGCCTCGCCGCGCGCCTCGCCGGTCTTCATCGCGACCTTCGCGTCGGCCAGGACCCGGGTCTGGGCCGCCTTCGCTTCCTTCTCGCAAACGTCCTTGGCATTGCCGTTCATGTCGTCGCAGCGCTCCTTGGCGAGCGCGTAGTCCGCCTTGGCGATCTTCTCGGTCGCGTTCTGCCGGGCCTTGGCCGTTCCCTTCCAGGTCGCCTCGGCCTCGACTTCGGCCCGGACCCGCTTGGCCTTGGCCTCGGCTTCGCAGATGTCCTCGGCGTTGCCCGACAGGGTGTCGCAGCGCTTCTTGTCGGCGTCATAGGTCGCCTTGGCCGAGGCCCGGACCTGGTCGTAAGCCGTCTTGTCGCCGGCCGCGTGAGCCCCGGCGAACACCAGGGCGCCGACGCAGAGGGCCGCCGCACGGGCGACCCGGGAAACCTTGATGGATGTCATGAGCCCACTCCTGTTGTTGACGGGAGGGACTGTGGGGCCGGATCACCGCCGCGTCGCTCGGCTGGGACAGCCCGCCGCTGTGGGAGCAGCGAGGGGGAGCGCGTGGGCTGCCTCCTACGCTCGGCATCGCGGCCAAGAAAAAGCCAGTGGCAGGCACTGGCTTTTTCTCGGAACGCGCCTCGCGGCGCGGTGCGTCAGCTCAGGTGGCCGTTGATCAGCTTGGTCATCTCGAACATGGAGACCTGGCTCTTCTTGAAGATTTCCTTCAGCTTCGGATCCGCGTTGATCATGGTCCGCTTGTTCGCGTCCTGAAGGTTGTTCTTCTTGATGTACTCCCAGACCTTCTTGGTCACCTCGGTGCGCGGCACCGGCTTGTCGCCGATGATGGCAGCGAGAGAGCCGCTCGGGGTCATGGCCTTCATGAAGGCCGCGTTGGGGGTGCGCTTCTTGGCCGGAGCCTTCTTCGCTGCCACCTTCTTCGCCGGGGCCGCCTTCTTGGCGGCTGCCTTCTTGGCCGGAGCCTTCTTCGCCGGGGCCGCTTTCTTGGCGGCTTTCTTCGCAGTTGCCATGTTGATTCTCTCCATCAAGTGATTGTGTTGATGTGCTCGGTACGGGCAAGAGTCGCATGGACTCTCATTTCTCCGTGCTCCGCGCGGTGCGAATAGTACTGCGTGTATAGAGGCAAGAGAAGCTGTTTTCACTCGAAGAACAAGCAATCTTCAGAGTCGAACATCGCTTTTGTCGTTGGCACGCGTCAGTCGTCGCGCCCTTCGATGCCGTTCGCGATCAGACGTCGGCCCAGAGCCGCAGCAGGTTGTGATACGTGCCGGTCAGCCCGATCACCGACGGATCGGTCTCGCCGGAGGTCTCGCGAAGCCGGATCAGGTGCCGATCCATGTCGAAGAGAAGACGCCGCTGCTCGTCGCTGCGGACCATGCTCTCGACCCAGAAGAAGCTCGCCAGCCGCGCCCCGCGCGTCACCGGCTCGACCCGGTGAACGCTCGTTCCCGGGTAGATGACCATGTCGCCGGCCGGAAGCTTCACGGCCTGGGCACCGAGGGCGTCCTCGACCATCAGCTCGCCGCCTTCGTACTCTTCGGGGCCGCTCAGGAACAGCGTGCAGCTGACGTCGGTGCGCACGCGCTCGCCCTGGCCGCCGGGAATGAAGCGGACGGCGTTGTCGATGTGGTTGCCGAAAGCGTTGCTCGTGCCCGCGTAGCGATTGAACATCGGCGGCAGGACTCGCTTCGGCAGCGCGGCGGAGAAGAATATCGGGTGCCGGTTCAGTGCCGTCATGACCCGCGCCTGCAGCTGGCGCGCCGCGCCCGAGTCGAGCGGCAGCTGCTCGTTGTTCTTTACCTGGGCCGACTGCGCGCCCGACGTCGTGCGCCCGTCGACCCACGATGCGCCGGCGAGAACGGCCCGGACGGAGCGCAGATCCTCGGCGCCGAGAACGTCGTGAAGGTGCAGCAGCATGGCGGTGGGGGCGGTCGTCGGACTGTTTGCCGAAATGTAATGGCGCGCGTCCAGCGCATCGGCGCGCAGCGCGGCTGCCCTATCCTCCCTTCATGAAGATCATCGTCCGCTGGTTGCTGCTCGCCGCGGCCCTCCTTCTCGTCGCCCAGCTCGACGCCGGCGTGCAGGTGAAGGGCTTCGGCGCGGCGATGATCGCCGCTCTCGTGCTCGGCCTCTTCAACACCTTGCTGCGGCCGGTGCTCGTCCTCCTGACGCTGCCGGTGACCGTGCTGACGCTGGGCCTGTTGTTTCCTCTTCGTCATCAACGCCCTGATGTTCTATTTCGCGGCCGCGGTGCTGGAGGGCTTCCAGGTCACGTCGTTCTGGGCGGCGCTGCTCGGCTCGCTGCTCTATACCTTGTGCGGGCTGGTCATCGACGCGGCGATGGAACGGGTCTTCAGCCGAGCCGGCTAGAGGGCCTGCGTTCGCGCCCGCGCTCAGCGCCGGTTCGCCGGCCTGGCCTTCACGCCGGCGCCGCGCACCTCGAAGCGCACCGAGGCCAGGGTCGCGCCGGACGGTGTCAGGAGGCACAGCGTGTGCCGGCCGGGCCACGGCGGCCAGCGCAGGCGCGGGCCGGTGCCGACCCGCTTGCCGTCGAGGACCCAGGTGCCCGGCTCGCCCTCGAAGGTGATGCGCTGGGCCGACGGCGGAATGTCGGGGTCGATGGCGAAGACGCTGCCGTCGCGCGGGCTGGCGATGCCGAAGCGTTGCTCGCCGGCCACCGCGGCCGTCGCGCGCAGGAGGCGCTGCTCGGTGCCGGCGAGAAACAGCTCGGTCCGTGCCGGCTCCCGCTTCGAGTCGAAGGCGACAGGGGTCGCGACCACGCCGGCCGGCAGCCGCGGCGCCCTCGACGGCGAGCCGGCGTGCAGGTACGTCGCCAGCGCGTGCCAGATCGGCGCCGCGCCGCTCACGCCGCTGACGTCGTGCATCGCCGCGCCGCTCGCGTTGCCGACCCAGACGCCGATCGTGTAGCGGTCGGTGAAGCCGACGGACCAGTTGTCGCGCAGGTCCTTGCTGGTGCCGGTCTTGACGGCGGCGAAGCCGCGCGTCGCGAGCGCGCTGGCCAGGCCGAAGGTGCGGGCGCGGGCGTTGTTGTCGGCGAGGATGTCGGTGACGAGAAAGGCCGCCGCCGCGTCGGCTACGCGCACCGGCGCGGCCTGCGGCCGGCCGGCCTGCAGCACGGGCGCCGCGTGCAGGCCGCCGTTGGCGAGCGTGCGGTAGGCGTTGGTCAGCGCGAGCAGGCTGACGTCGGCACCGCCGAGGGCCAGCGACGCGCCATACCAGCCGGCGCTCTCCTTCAGGTCGAAGCCGAGCGCGTTCAGCCGGGCCAGCAAGGCGTCGGGGCCGAGCATCGCGCCGACCCGCACGGCAGGCACGTTGAGGCTGGCGCCGAGCGCGGTGCGCACGCTGACGAAGCCCTTCCATTCACGGTCGTAGTTCTGCGGCAGATAGAGGCCGCCCTGGGTCGCGATCTGTGCCGGCGAATCGTCGACGAGCGTCGCCGGCGTGACCAGGCGCTGCTCGAAGGCGAGCCCGTAGACGAAGGGCTTCAGCGTCGACCCCGGCTGGCGCCGCGCCAGCACGCCGTCGACCTGCGCCGCACCGGAGAGCTCACCGCTCGAGCCGACCCACGCCCGCACCTCGCCCGAGGCGTTGTGGAGCACGACCACGGCGCCGTCCTCGACGTTGCGGCCCGCCAGCTCGCCGAGCTGGCGACGCAAGGTCGTCGCGGCGAGGCGTTGCAGAGACGCGTCCAGGGTGCTCCTCTGCCGCGCCGGCCCGTGCGGATCGAGGCCGAGCCGGGCGAAGTGCGGCGCCAGCTGCTCGCCGAGCGGCGCTGCGCCGCGCCGCGCCAGCGCCGCCTCGGTCAGCCCGGCGACGCCGGTGCAGGCGAGCTGCTGCAGGGCGAGGACGCCGCAGGCGCGCTGGGCCACCGCCGCCGGCGCCGCATTCGGGCTGCGCACCAGGGCCGCGGCGATCGCCGCCTCGTGTGCGTCCAGGCCGCTCGGGTGCTTGCCGAACAGCGTCTGCGCCAGCGCGTCGATGCCGACCATCTCGCCCCGTAACGGCACGGCGTTGAGGTAGGCCTCGAGGATCTCGCTCTTCCTCCACGCCCGCTCGAGCCGGGTCGCAGTGAGCGCCTGGCCGAGCTTCTGCGTCACGCTGCGGCCGCCGCTCGGGCGGGCCAGGCCCTCGTCGACGAGGCCGGCCAGCTGCATCGTCAGCGTCGACGCGCCGCGCGTGCGCGTGTTCCAGAGGTTGGCCCAGGCGCTGCGCGTCGCCGCCTGCCAGTCGACGCCGGCGTGCTCGTGGAAGCGCCGGTCTTCGCTCAGCACGATGGCATGCAGCAGGGCCGGCGACATGTCGGCGAGCGGGACCCAGGCGAGGCGCCGAACCGCCTTGTCAACGCGGAGGGTCTGGATCGCGGCGCCGTGGCGGTCGAGCAGGGTCAAATCGGACGATCGATGCGCCGCCTTCACCTCGGCGAAGCTGGGGACCGCGCCGGCCGTGGAGCTCGCGCAGGCGAGGCCGAGCACGACCGCACGAAGCCCGGCCCCGAGTCTCACGGCGCGACCTCGATGCTGGCGTTCGGCGTCTCGCCGAAGCTCTCCGGCGCATACATCGCCTCGACGCGCGACGGCGGCAGGGCGAAGCGGCCGGGGTTGTTGAGGCGGACCGTGTACTCGACGACGTGCCTGCCGCGCGGCAGGTATTCGTAATAGGCGCGGAAGGCCTCGAAGCTGCGCTCCTCGAAAGCGGCCCAGGCGCTGCCTTCGCGCTTCTCGCTGCGCGTCGCGATCTGCGAGTCGCGGCCGAGGCCGCTGCCGAGGATGGTCGCGCCGCCCGGGACCGGGTCGCTGACCACGACCCAGGTCATGTCGCTCTGCGCGTCGATCTCCAGGCGCACCTTGACGATGTCGCCGCGCGACCAGCGGCCCTTGTCCTTCTGCTCGATGGCGGTGGTGCTGCGGGCGACGTGGTAGCCCGCCGCGTACGGCGCCTTCAGCGGGATGGCGGCCAGGCTCTGCACCGTCAGCCACGGCTTGCCGGCGCCTTCCTGCACGACCTCGAGGGTGCCGCCAACGTCCGGCCAGGCGACCTTCAGCGCGGCGCCGTTCGGCTGCCGGCCCCAGTCGGCGACCTGGCCGGTCGGCGAGGACGCGGCGGCGCCTGCCGCAGGCGTCGCCTCGGCCACCGCGCCGGCCAGCGTCCGCCCGGCCACCGGCACCGACTCGAAGCGGGCC
>NZ_JANODC010000490.1:0-1902 GCF_031412495.1 Rhizobacter sp.
CGAGTCGGACCTCTTCGCCGGGCTGCCCGGGCCGTACGACCTGATCCTCTGCAACCCGCCCTACGTCAACGACGCGAGCATGGCGGCGCTGCCGCCGGAATACCGCGCCGAGCCGCGCCTGGCGCTGGCCGGCGGCGCCGACGGCATGGACCTCGTCCGGCGCATCGTCGCCGAGGCCGCCGCCCGCATGAGCGACGAGGCCGTGCTGGTCCTCGAGATCGGCCACGAGCGAAGCCACTTCGAGCAGGCGTTCCGGCGCCTCGAGTGCGCCTGGCTGGAGACGAGCGGCGGCCCCGACCGCGTCGTTCTCATCGAGCGTTCGGCCCTGCCCTCTTAGCGCGCGCAGGCGCTCGCGCCGGCGAACGGCGAAAATCGCGCATGCTCGTCCTGACCCAGCTTTCCCTTCGTCGCGGCGTCAAGCTCGTCCTCGACCGCACCAGCCTGACCATCCAGCCCGGCGAGAAGGTCGGCCTTGTCGGCCGCAACGGCGCCGGCAAGTCGTCGCTGTTCTCGCTCCTGACCGGCCGGCTGCACGCCGACGCCGGCGACCTGTCCCTGCCGCCGCGCTGGCGCATCGCCGAGGTGGCGCAGGAAATGCCCGAGTCGGCCGAGAGCGCGACCGCCTTCGTGCTCACCGGCGACACCCTCCTCGCCGAAGCCGAGGCGGCGCTGCTGCGCGCCGAGGCGAGCGGCGACGGCGACGCCATGGGCCACGCCCACGAGGCCATCAGCGAAGCGGGCGGCTTCGATGCGCGACCGCGCGCCCAGGCGATGCTGCTCGGCCTCGGCTTCAAGAGCGCGGAGCTCGATGCGCCGGTGTCGAGCTTCTCCGGGGGCTGGCGGATGCGGCTGCAGCTCGCCCGCGCCCTGATGTGTCCCGCCGACCTGATGCTGCTCGACGAGCCGACCAACCACCTCGACCTCGACGCGCTGGTCTGGCTCGAGGCCTGGCTGCAGCGCTACGCCGGGACGATGATCGTCATCAGCCACGACCGCGAGTTCCTCGACGCGGTGACGCGGGTCACCGTCCATCTCGACGCGGCCAGGCTGGTCCGCTACACGGGCAACTACACCGCGTTCGAGGAGATGCGCGCCATCCGCATGGCGCAGGCGCAGGCCAGCTTCGAGAAGCAGAAGGAGCGCATGGCGCACCTGCAGAAGTTCATCGACCGTTTCAAGGCCAAGGCCAGCAAGGCCAAGCAGGCGCAGAGCCGGGTCAAGGCGCTGGCGCGGATGGAGCGGCTGGCGCCGGTGCTGACCAGCGCCGACTTCCAGTTCGAGTTCCGCGAGCCGCAGAGCCTGCCCAACCCGATGCTCGCCTTCTCGAACGTCGCCTGCGGCTACGCAGCGCAAGGCGGCGGCGCGGCGCGGCGCATCGTCGGCGGCATCGACCGCTCGGTGCTCGCCGGCCAGCGCATCGGCATCCTCGGCGCCAACGGCCAGGGCAAGTCGACCTTCGTCAAGACGATCGCCGGCGACCTGCCGCCGCTTGCGGGCGAGATCGTTGCCGGCAAGGGCCTGACGATCGGCTACTTCGCACAGCAGGAGCTCGACGTCCTCTCGCCCGCGGACGGGCCGCTGATGCACATGGTCCGCCTCGCCCGCGACGTCGGCCCGCCGGCCCGCGAGCAGGAGCTGCGCGACTTCCTCGGCTCCTTCCGCTTCACCGGCGAGATGGCGGCGCAGCCGGTCGGCACGCTCTCGGGCGGCGAGAAGGCGCGCCTGGTGCTGGCGATGCTCGTCTGGCAGCGGCCGAACCTGCTCCTCCTCGACGAGCCGACCAACCACCTCGACCTGACGACGCGCGAGGCGCTCAGCATGGCCCTGAACGAGTTCGAAGGCACGGTCATGCTGGTCAGCCACGACCGGGCCCTGCTGCGCGAGGTCTGCGACGAGTTCTGG
>NZ_JANODC010000491.1:0-2829 GCF_031412495.1 Rhizobacter sp.
GCGCACCTGATCGCGCTGCACGAGGTGGGCTCGAACAATCCGGACGGGATCGAGATCAAGGATACGAAGGACGCCCGCGGCAACCCGGTCGACGGCATCCCGTTCCACCCGTACTACACGGTGCACGACATCTACGCCGTCAGCATCTTCCTGTTCCTCTTCAGCGCGGTCGTCTTCTTCGCGCCCGAGGGCGGCGGCTACTTCCTCGAGTTCAACAACTTCATCGAGGCGAATCCGTTGCGCACGCCCGCGCACATCGCGCCGGTCTGGTACTTCACGCCGTACTACTCGATGCTGCGCGCGACGACCGACCTGATGGTCAACGTCCTGGCCGTGCTGCTCGCGATCGGTGCGGTCCTGGCCATCCTTCGCGGCGGACTGGCGGCGCGGGGCAAGATCGCCGCGGCCGTCGGCGCGATCGTGCTGGTGGCCCTGCTCAAGACCTTCGATGCCAAGTTCTGGGGCGTCGTGATCATGGGCGCCTCGGTCATGATCCTGTTCTTCCTGCCCTGGCTCGACCGCAGCCCGGTGCGATCGATCCGCTATCGCCCCGACTGGCACAAGTACGCCTACGGGGTGTTCGTCTTCTTCTTCCTCGTCCTCGGCTACCTCGGCTCGCAGCCGCCGTCGGCGGTGGGCAACTACCTTTCCCAGCTGGGCACGCTGATCTACTTCGGCTTCTTCCTGCTCATGCCGTGGTGGAGCCGCATCGGCACCTTCAAGCCGGTGCCGAGCCGCGTCACCTTCAACGCCCACTGATCCCAGCAGCCGAGCCTCAACGATGAAGAAAATCCTGCTCCGCCTGCTCTTGGCCTTCGGCATCGCCCTCCACGCCGGCCCGGCACTGGCCGCGGGCGACGGCTACCTGTGGGACAAGTTCCCGCCGGCCAAGATGACCGACCTGGCTTCGCTGCAGAACGGCGCCAAGGTGTTCGTCAACTACTGCCTGAACTGCCATTCGGCGACGTACATGCGCTACAACCGCATGAACGACATCGGCCTCACCGACGAGCAGATCAAGAAGAACCTTCTGTTTGCCACCGACAAGGTCGGCGAAACGATGAAGACGACGCTTGATCCGAGGCAGGCGAAGGACTGGTTCGGCGCCGCACCGCCCGACCTCTCGGTGATCGCCCGCTCGCGGGCCGAGATCGGCAAGGGCAGCGGCGCCGACTACCTCTACACGCTCTGGCGCACGTATTACCGCGACGACAGCAAGCCGACCGGCTGGAACAACCTGGCCTTTCCGGACATCGCCATGCCGCATGCGCTGTGGCAGCTGCAGGGCGAGCGCCGCGCCCGCTACGTCGAGGAGAAGGACCCGCACGCCGAGGGCAAGACGATCCGCCGCTTCGTCGGCTTCGAGCAGATCACGCCAGGCCTGCTGAACGACCGCCAGTACGACGAGCTGGTCGGCGACCTGGTCGCCTACCTGCAGTGGATGGGCGAGCCGGCGCAAGGCCAGCGCGTGCGCATCGGCGTCGGCGTCCTCATCTTCCTCGGTCTTTTCGTGCTGATCACCTGGCGCCTCAGCTCGGCGTACTGGAGAAGCGTTCACTAGACCCGCCGCTGCCCCCCGCGGCAGCGTGCCCACGGCGAGCCCGGCAGTCCTGCCGCCTCGCCGCCCCGTCATTGCCAGCCCCTGAGGATCCCCGACCATGATGGTGCTCTATTCCGGAACCACCGACCCGTACTCGCACCGCTGCCGCTTCGTGCTGTTCGAAAAAGGCATGGACTTCGAGATCCGCGACGTCGATCTCTTCGCCAAGCCCGAGGACATCGCCCTGATGAACCCGTACAACGAGGTTCCCATCCTCGTCGAGCGGGACCTCATCCTGTACGAGTCGCACATCATCAACGAGTACATCGACGAGCGCTTCCCGCATCCGCAGCTGATGCCGGGCGATCCGGTCGCGCGCGCCCGCGTGCGCCTGTTCCTCTTCAACTTCGAGAAGGAGCTGTTCGCGCACGTCAACATCCTCGAGGGCCGGGGCACGACCAAGGGCACGGACAAGCAGCTCGAGAAGGCGCGCTCGCAGATCCGCGATCGGCTGACCCAGCTGGCGCCGATCTTCCTGAAGAACAAGTACATGCTCGGCGACGACTTCTCCATGCTCGACGTCGCGATCGCCCCGCTGCTCTGGCGCCTGGACTACTATGGGATCGACATGTCCAAGAACGCCGTGCCGCTGCTGAAGTACGCCGAGCGAATCTTCTCGCGGCCGGCCTACATCGAGGCGTTGACGCCCTCGGAGAAGGTCATGCGGAAGTAGAGCCATGACGGCGCCGATCGCCCCTGCCACGGCCGGCACCTCGACCCGGCCCTACCTGATTCGTGCCCTGCACGACTGGTGCACGGACAACGGCTTCACCCCGTACATCGCCGTCTACGTCGACGACCACGTGCGGGTGCCCAAGGAATACGTCAAGAACAACGAGATCGTCCTCAACGTCGGCTTCGAGGCGACCAGCGCGCTGAAGCTCGGCAACGAGCTGATCGAGTTCAAGGCCCGCTTCGGCGGCACGTCGCGCGAGATCGCCGTGCCGATCGACCACGTCATCGCCATCTACGCGCGCGAGAACGGCCAGGGCATGGCGTTCCCGATGCCGAGCGACGCCGGCTCGGGCGAGCCGCGCGAGGCCGGCCCGGCAGCTGCCAAGGCAGCCCCTGCGCCGCCGCGCGGCCCGCGCCTGGCGCGCAGCGAAGGAAGTTCGCCGAAGGCGAGCCGCGGCAGCGACCTCGCCGGGGCGGATTCCCCGCCCCCCGACCCACCGCCAAAGCGGCCCTCGCTCAAGCGCGTCAAGTAGCCGCGAGCCGCGCCTATACTG
>NZ_JANODC010000492.1:0-12572 GCF_031412495.1 Rhizobacter sp.
GACATGCTCTTGCAGACAGTCCGTCCAAACATCGTGCAATCGATCCGGGCCTACCGGGTCGATGACCTGCAGAAGGCGGCGCGCCATGCCGAGCAGCACTTCCTGTACGCCAACCTGACCGACGCCCAGTCCAAGCAGGAAGTCCTGGAAACCATTGCCGAGGCGTTCCTGTTCCCGGCGCATTTCGGCAAGAACCTCGACGCGCTGTTCGACTGCATGACGGACCTCGTCCACAAGGCAGGGCAACAGCCCGGCTTCGTCGTCGTCCTGGAGCAGCTTCCGGACAACCCTCGCTTCGACCGCGAGGCGCGAGAGCAGTTGCTCGACGTGTTCCGCGATGCCGCGGATTTCTGGGCGGAGCGGAAGATCCCGTTCAGGTGCTTCTATTCTTTTCAGTAGCCCGCTCCCAAGAATCAGGGTCATGGGAGCGGGCGACGGAAGTGGCCCCCGGCGTCAGCAGCAACAACAACGGGACCGGCAGCGACAAGCCGGTCAAGACCGCGGCCAAGACGGCCGCCAACGGCAGCTTCGGAGCGAACATGCCGCTCATGAGCAGCGCCTTCGATACCGCGATGTGGCTGACCGCCGCCTAACCTGAGGTCGGGCGGGGCGGCGGCGTGGCCGGCAGCGCTTGCCGGCCCATCGCCGCGGCGAGATCGAGATATTCCTGCACCGCGACCTCCTCGGCACGTCGTTGCACGTCGAACGGCGCGGTGCCGCCGCGGGCTTCGAGCCAGCGGCCGAGTGTGTGGCGCAGAAGCTTGCGACGCTGCGAGAAGGCGACCGAGACGATCTCGGCGAGCAGCGCGCGGTCGACGCCACCGGTGTGCGGCAGCGGCTTCATGCGGACGACCGACGACCACACTCGCGGCGGCGGAGCGAAGGCCTCCGGCGCGACGTCGAACAGCGACTCGATGGCATAGCGCCACTGCAGCATGACGCTGAGGCGGCCGTAGTCTTTGCCACCGGGCGCCGCGGCCATCCGTTCGACGACCTCGCGCTGCAGCATGAAGTGCTGGTCCTCGATGCGCTCGGCCGACTCGAGCAGGTGAAAGAGGATCGGCGTGGAGATGTTGTAAGGCAGGTTGCCGAACACCCGCAGCTTGCCGCCGCTCCCCGCGGGGCCGGCGAGAATCGAGAAGTCCACCGCGAGCGCATCGGCCTCGATCACCTCGAGGCCGGGCGTTCGCCGCAGGCGGGCGATGAGGTCGCGATCGAGCTCGATCACGGTTAACTGCCTGCAGCGCGCGAGGATCGGCACCGTGATCGCGCCACGGCCGGGGCCGATCTCCACCAGCGCCTGGCCGGGCAGCGGGTCGATGGCGCCGACGATGCGGTGCACGACCGCGTCGTCGGCGAGGAAGTGCTGCCCGAAGCGCTTGCGGGCGAACGGGGGCAAGGGCGTGGGCAGGGCGAGCCGCTACTGCGGCGGGTCCCGCAACTCGATGTAGGCGCGCCCGCGCAAGTCGCGCAGCCACTCGGCATAGGCGGCCTCGAACTTCTCCTCGCGGAGGACGTTGCGGGCCTGCTCGCGCTGCTGGCGCTCGTCGAGCGTGACCTGGCGGCGGTCGACCACCTGGATCAGGTGCACGCCGAAGCGCGTCGCCACCGGGTCGGAGATGCCGCCGACGGGAAGCTCGGCCAGGGCCTCGTCGAACTCGGGCACGAAGGACCCAGGCGAGGACCACCCCAGATCGCCGCCCTGGGCGGCGCTGCCGTCCTGCGAGTTCTCCCGCGCAAGCGCCTCGAAGGTGCGGGTGCCGGCCGCGATCTCGCGCTTGAACTGGGCCAGCCGCCGTGCCGCGGTCTCGGTGGTGAGCTCGACCGAAGGGCGGAGCAGGATGTGGCGGGCACGCGTCTGGCCGACGCTGAAGGCCGGCGCTTCCTTGCGCTCGACGAGCTTGAGGACATGGAAGCCGGCACCGCTGCGCAGCAGCTCGGGGGTGACTTCGCCCGGCTTCAGCGGCAGAACCGCCCGGACGAAGAGATCGGGCAGGCGGCCGGCCGGCCGCAGGCCGATCTCGCCGCCCTGGGCCCGGTTGCCGTCTTCCGAGAGCTCGCGGGCGACGGTGGCAAAGGCCTCCCCGGCGCGAATGCGGCGCAGCGCCGACGCGGCGCGCTCGCGGCGCTCGGAAACCACGGCCTCGCTCGCGCCTTCCGGGACCGTGACAAGCACCTGCGCCACGTTGAGCTCGGGCTCGCCCCGCGACGCGCCGCGCCGCGCCTCGAGCCAGGCATCGACCTCGGCGTCGGTGACGCGAATCCGGTTCACGACCTCGCGTTCGCGGACGCGCTCGACCATCATCTGGTCGCGGATGCCGTCGCGAAAGCGGTTGTAGGTGATCCCTTCCCGGCGCAGGCGCTCGCGCAGCTCGGCCACCGTGATCTGGTTCTGCGCCGCGACGCTGGCCACGGCCCGGTCGATCTCGGGCTCGTCGATCCGCGAGCCGGACTCGCGCGCGTTGGTGACGAGCACCCGCTCGTCGATCAGCGCATCGAGCACCTGCTGGCGCAGCACGGGAGGCGCCGGCAGCGGCGTCCGGTTGCGCACCGCCTCCTCGCGAATGCGGGCGAGCCGTTGCTGCAGCTCGCTTGCTGTGACGAGCTCCTGGTTGACCACGGCGACGATGTAGTCGCCGGTCTGGGCCGAGGCGCAGGAGCCGGCCAGGGCGATCGCCAGAGCCGCGAGTGCGCGCCGGCACGGAAGATGGAGGTCAGTCATACGGGGTGAACGGTGTGATCGTGGTGCGCTCCTCGCGCAGCAGCTGATAGCCCGGCACATTGTCCTTCAAGACCCTGAGCGGATTCGATCCGAGCCGGGACAGACCGACGAGTTCCAACTGGACCAGGAGTCGGGTCGTCGCTTCGCTGCGGCCGGTGGACAGCCGTTCGGCAACGATGCGGCCGATCCAGCATCCGGCGTCGTATTCGAAGCCGGCGATCGAGTCGGTCAGGCGCCGGTCGCGGGTGCTGTAGTTGACGCGGCCGACGCTGTACAGCGTGCCCTTGCAGTTTCTCGCCGCCGCCGTTTCGGTCGTGCCGCGCGCGCTTGGCGTCGGGCCGTAGACCGGCCACTGCCAGCCGAACTCGACCTGCTCGCTCAGCCCGCGCGACAGGCGATACGCCAGGCCGACGGTGCGAAAGGGACCGGGCGAGTAGCGAACCGCGGCCACCGAACGACCGATGCGTCGACTGTCGGGGTTGTACTGGGCCGCGGCGTCGAAGGTCCAGTTCGGCACCAGGGTGGTCGAACCCAGGATCAGCACGTCGGAAAAGCGTCGCTCGAGCGGCGTGCCGTCTGGGGTAATGCGCTGGTCGCGGAACAGGTAGCGCTGGGCGATGCCCACGCGCAGGGCCTCGACCCCGGTGTTGGGATCGAGCACGCGCGAGGTCACGCCGGCCGTCAGCTGGTGCGAATCGGAGATGCGGTCGACGCCGGAAAAGGTGTTTTCCGTGAAGATCGAGTCGAAGTTGAAGTCCTTCGGCGCGGCGTCGAAGTTCGGCAGGTCGAGTTGCTTTCGGTAGGGCGTGTTGACGTAGAAGAGCCGGGGCTCGAGCGTCTGCGTCACGTCGCGGCCAAAGAAGCGGGCCGGCCGCACCAGGGTCCAGGCGCTGTCGACGCTGAGCGTCGGCACGACTCGGGTCGCCGTACGCCGCTCGCCCGCGGCGATGCGGTCGAGCGAATACGAGGCGGCATTGAAGGACAGCCGCGGCGTCAGGGCCCAGCCGGGGCTCAGGAAGGGGCGGCTGAGGCTGCCCAGCGCGTGCAGGCGCAGCCCCGTCGGCCGGTTCCCCACATACCTGTCGTCGGGGTTGGTGAAGCGGTTGAACTCGGTCTCGAAGGCCACCTGCAGGCCGCTCCGCCAGGGCATGTCGTAGCGGGCGCCGATCTGCGGCGCGCGCTCGTAGGGCGAGTCGATGCGCGTGGTTGGGTCGTCGGTCTGCAGCACCTGCCAGCGCACGGCGCGGGCGTAGCTGGTCCAGTCGCCGAAGGGCCGCGACACGA
Source organism: Rhizobacter sp. (assembly GCF_031412495.1). GTDB lineage: Bacteria > Pseudomonadota > Gammaproteobacteria > Burkholderiales > Burkholderiaceae_C > Schlegelella_A. The sequence goes on from NZ_JANODC010000492.1 coordinate 4,007, forward strand.
GCAGGTCGGTCGGCAGCAGCCGCGGCGTCGGCGTCCTCAGCTCGCGCGGGAAGTCCTTCCAGTAGTCGTCGTCGGAGACGCGCAGGACCTTCAGCTGCGTGAACGCGTCGTACGGGAGCAGCCCTTCGTGGTCGAGGCGCAGCGAATAGCGGGAGCGATCCGCCTCGGCGTCGCGGGGCATGATCTTGTATGCCACTTCGCCGGCGAAGCGCGGCTCGAGGTAGCGGAACTCCGTGTCCAGGGCCGGACCGCGCCGCGTGCTCTGCGACAGCGTGAACGTGGCGTCGCGGTTGGGCGCGATGTTCCAGTAGTAGGGAATCGCTGCCTGGAAGCCGCTTCGGCTGTCGAGGCCGAAGCTCGGCGGCAGGAAGCCGGACTTGCGTGCATCCGTGAGCGGGAAGCTGAGCACCGGCGAGGCCAGGATGGGCACGCCGTAGAAGCGCAGAACCGCGTCGCGAGCGACGCCTTCGTTCGTCTCGTTGTCGATGCGCAGCTCGCGCGTCTTGATGATCCAGACCGGCTCCTCCTGGTCGCCTTCGGCGATGCAGCTGGAGTAGGTGGCGTCGACGGCGATCGCGCGGTGGTCGTCGATCAGCTCGACGCGGCTGGCCTTGCCGCCGGCGCCGGTCCGCGCGAAGCGGTAGGTCGGCTCGCGGAAGAAGCCCTGGAAGCGCTCCACCTGCAGCTGCAGTTCGGGCCCGCTGAAGACGTTGCCGTCGCGGCTCACGACGACGTTGCCGGTGGCCCGGGCGATGTCTTCGGCATGGTCGTAGTTCAGCTGGTCGGCGCGGATGACGACCGCACCGCGGCGGAACTCGACCTCGCCGCTCGCCTGCGCGTCGAGGTCGGGCCGGGCCCGCAGCTCGCGGGCGCGCAGGATGATCGGCAGCTGCCGCGCTGCATCGCCGCGCGGCGGCGCCTGCAAGGTGTCGGCGCCGCGAAGGGCAATGCCGGAGACGGGGTCCGACGCTGCGCTCGCGGGGGGCACGGGCGCGGCGGCCCGTTCGATCGCGGTGGCACCGGAGGGTGTCGGAGTCGCGGCCGTCGGCTGCGCCGGGGTCGCCCCTGCAAACGAGCCGAGCAGGGCGCCCAGCAGGCCGGTCCGCAGGCGTCCATCCGTTCGGGCAAAGGGGGGGCGGCGGTGGGCGGGGGCTCGACGCACTGGGCGGGGCAGGCGAAGCAGGCTGGGGGTGGGGGATCCGGTGTGCGCGAGTGGGCGCCCCCGGCAAAGTCGATGCCGCGCCTCGCAGGCCTGAGCATCGATTTGTAGAATCGATTATCCACGAGGCCTGCCGCCGACGGCACCGCCCGAGGCCTTCCCGCTTTGACTTCCCCGACCACACCGCCCCCCCGCATCGACTGGGCCGATCCCTCCCGTTCGCTCGCGTTCGCGGCCTGGTTCGATGCCGTCGCGCCGCGCCACGGCATCGAACCGGCGAGCCTGCGACCGGCGTCGAGCGATGCCAGCTTCCGGCGCTACTTCCGTGCCGACCGGGCCGGCGGTGGCACCGTGGTCGTGATGGATGCGCCGCCGCCGCAGGAAGACGTGCGGCCTTTCGTGCACGTCGCCGGGCTCATCGCCGGTGCCGGGCTGAACGCGCCGCGCGTCCTTGAGGCCGACGTCGCGAACGGCTTTCTCCTCCTCGACGACCTTGGCGACCAGCTCTACCTGCGGGTACTGCAGCAAGCCGTCGCCGGCGACGATTCCCGCCGCGTGCAGTCGCTCATGCGCGACGCCATCGGCGCCCTGCTGATCTGGCAGCTGCGCGTGCCGGCAGACGGCCTGCCGCCGTACGACGATGCCCTGCTGCGGCGCGAGCTTGCCCTCTTCCCCGAGTGGTGCGTCGTGGCGCACTGCGGGGTCGCCTGCACCGAGTCCGCGGGTGAGCCGGGGCTTTCCTCGTGCGCCCTGCTCGTGGCCAGCGCGCTGGCCCAGCCGCGGGTCGCGGTGCACCGCGACTGGATGCCGCGCAACCTCATGGTCGCCGACCCGAACCCCGGCATCCTCGACTTCCAGGATGCGGTCTCGGGGCCGATCGCCTACGACCTCGCGTCGCTGCTGCGCGACGCCTTCATCTCGTGGAGCGAGGAGGAGGAGCTGGACTGGGCCGTCCGCTACTGGGATGCCGCTCGGCATGCCGGCCTGCCCGTCGGCACCGACTTCGGCGAGTTCTGGCGCAGCCTCGAGTGGATGGGCCTGCAGCGGCACCTGAAGGTGCTCGGCATCTTCGCGCGCCTGCGCCATCGCGACGGCAAGCCCGCCTACAGCGAGGACCTGCCGCGCTTCTTCGCCTATGCCCACAAGACGGCGACCCGCTATGCGCCGCTGCGGCCGCTGGCCCGCCTGCTCGAGCCGCTGATGGGCGCGACGCGGATCGAAGCCTTCCACTGAACCGGCCGGGCGGAGTGCGGCCTTGCTGCGCCTGACCGAGCTCCGCCTGCCGCTCGAGCACGGGGAGGCGGCATTGCGCCGGGCGGTGCTGGCTAAGCTCGGCCTTGCCGACGCGGCGCTGCGCAGCCTGAAGGTGGTCAAGCGCGGCCACGACGCACGCAAGCGGGCCGCGATCGTCTTCGTGTACACGGTCGACTGCGAGGTCGAAGGCGAAGCGGCGGTGCTCGCCGCGCACGCGACCGACCCGCATGTCCGCGCCGCGCCGGACACCCGCTATCGCTTCGTCGCCGATGCCCGGGCCGTCGCCGCCCGTGCCGCATCGGCCCGGCCGCTGGTCGTCGGCTTCGGACCCTGCGGCCTGTTCACTGCGCTCGTGCTGGCGCAGATGGGTCTTCGCCCGATCGTCCTCGAACGCGGCAAGCCGGTGCGCGAGCGCACTCGCGACACCTGGCGCCTGTGGCGGCAGGGCGTGCTCGAGCCCGAGTCGAACGTGCTGTTCGGCGAGGGCGGTGCCGGCACCTTCTCCGACGGCAAGCTGTGGAGCCAGATCAGCGACCCGCGCCATCTCACGCGCAAGGTCCTGGACGAGTTCGTGCAGGCCGGCGCGCCGGAGGAGATCCTCTTCGTCGCCAAGCCGCACATCGGCACCTTCCGCCTCGTCGGCGTCGTCGAGAAGATGCGCGCGGAGATCGAGCGCCTCGGCGGCGAGGTCCGCTTCGCGACGCGCGTGGTCGACGTGGCGATCGAAGGCGGCGCGGTGCGCGGCGTGACGGTCGAGTGCGGCGGCGAGCGCAGCGGGATCGAGGCGGCGCAGGTCGTGCTCGCGCTCGGGCACAGCGCCCGCGACACCTTCGCCATGCTGCATGAACGCGGCGTCGCGATGGAGGCGAAGCCGTTCTCGATCGGCTTGCGCATCGAGCACCCCCAGGGCCTGGTCGACCGCGCCCGCTTCGGGGTCCACGCCGGGCATCCGCTGCTCGGCGCCGCCGACTACCGGCTCGTCCACCACGCCGGCAACGGCCGCTCGGTCTACAGCTTCTGCATGTGCCCGGGCGGGACCGTCGTCGCCGCCACCTCGGAGCCCGGCCGCGTCGTCACCAACGGCATGAGCCAGTACTCTCGCAACGAACGCAACGCCAATGCCGGCATCGTCGTCGGTCTCGTGCCGGACGATGTGCGCGCCGATCCCGGCGCGCAGGGCCCCGTGCATCCGCTCGACGGCATCGCCTTCCAGCGGTTCTGGGAATCGCGTGCCTTCGTGCTCGGCGGCGGCGACTACGCCGCGCCCGGCCAGCGCGTCGGCGATTTCCTGGCCGGCCGTGCCTCGACGGCCTTCGGCGCCGTCCTGCCGTCGTACACGCCCGCCGTGCGCCCGACCGATCTCGCCGCTGCGGGCAACGAGAGCCTGCCGCGCTACGCCATCGAGGCGATCCGCGAAGCGATCTCGGCCTTCGAGCGCCAGCTTGCCGGCTTCGCCATCGGCGACGCCGTACTCACCGGCGTCGAGACGCGGACCTCGTCGCCGCTGCGCATCCCGCGCGGTCGCGACCACCGGCAAAGCCTCAACGTGCGCGGCCTCTACCCGGCCGGCGAGGGCGCGGGCTACGCCGGCGGAATCATGTCGGCGGCGGTCGACGGCATCGAAACCGCCGAAGCGGTGGCCATGGCGATGGCCGGCGGCGACTGAGGGCGAACGACGCACCCGGCTCCGTCCGGGTGCCGCGCGCTCGGCTCAGCCCAAGGCCGACCGACGCTGGCGCCGCCGCGCCATCGCCCCGACCAGACCCAGGCCCGCCAGCAGCATGGCGTAGGTCTCGGGCTCGGGGACGGCGCTGACCACTGGAGGGATCGGCTCAAGGTTCTGGTTGAACCAGATGTAGTGGTTGGCGACCACCGTGTTGAGGCCCGCCGTGTTCGAGCCCTGCAGGACCACCGAGTCGCCCGACCCGTTGCCGAAGCCCACGGCGGCGGTCTGGCTGGTGTCGGTGGCCTCCCAGGGCATCGCCTTGTAGAAGAAGCCGATCTGCCCCTCGCCCACCGGGATCACGTAGTTGGTACCGCGAACCACCATCTGGAAGCTGTCGAGCAGATCGCTGCGCGAGCTGTAGCGGCCCACGTTGTCCCAGGTCAGGATCGTCTGGTTGGCGATGTCGTTGCGCAGGCGCAGGACGCCGCTCGAGCTCCCGCGGGTGTCGACGTCGCCGAACCAGATCGAGATGATCGGCTGGTTGACGCCGGTCGGCCCGGTTGGCTCGTACGCCGAGATGCCGTTGCCGAAGCTCATGTTGCCGTTGTTATTGGCGAAGAACTGGGTGTAGTTCGTGCCGAAGAAGCTGAGGGTGTAGCCGAAGTCGATCGGGCCCCTGAAGCCGTCGTCGTTGCGCCCGCTCGCCACGCCGACGCCGGCGGCGTTGCCGCCGCCCGTCATGACGACGACGTCGCCGATGCCGCCGCCGATCATGTCCGTGTAGTACTGGCCGGACGGCGTCAGCGCGCTTTGCGGCACGATGGTCTGCGCCGCGGCGGCCGGCAGGCTGACGGTGCAGGCGAATGCCAGGGCGACAGCGCACAGATTCGCACGCGCGTAAAAAGAGGTGGCAGGCATTGGAATCCTCGACATCGGGAGGGCGTCAAACCCAGGCAAAGGCGTGTAACGGATGCAACGATGCACCCCGGGTGCCCGCGGTGACATCCCGCGTTCATGGGGCCGGCGCCGACGTCAAGCGCCCTCAGGGGCAGGCCGCCATCACCTGTGCCACTGCGGCCGTGAGCTTCTTGCCATACGGCACGTGCAGGAACTCGTTCGGGCCGTGCGCGTTGCTCTTCGGGCCGAGGACGCCGCAGACCATCATCTGCGCCGCCGGGAAGCTCTGCTGGAGCATCGACATCAGCGGGATGGTCCCGCCCTGGCCGATGTAGCCGCAGGGAGCGCCGTAGTGCGCCTGCGAAGCGGAATCCAGCGCGCTCGCCAGCCACGGTGCGAGCTCCGGCGCGTTCCAGCCCGTGGTGCCGCCGGCTGCGTCTGTCGCCTGCGCCCCGGTGTGGAAGGTGACCTTGGCGTTGTAGGGCGCGTTGTCCTCGAGGAGCCTCTTCAGCGTCTGGGCCGCGATGTTGCCGTCGACGAGCGGCGGCGTGCGCAGGCTCAGCTTGAAGGCGGTGGCCGGGCGCAGCACGTTGCCGGCGTCCTTCAGGGCCGGAAAGCCGTCGACGCCGGTGACGCTGAGCGTCGGCCGCCAGGTCCGGTTGATGAGCGCCTCGACCGGGTCGGTGGTCGTGGGCAGGGTCGGGCCGCCGTCCGCCCCGCAGGCCCAGGGGAAGCGCTTCCACACCTCGTCGCCGAGGATCTGCGCCGTCGCCTTCGCCTGCTCGATACGGTCGGCAGGAATGGCGCAGTGAAAGCTCTCGGGCAGGAGCCGGCCGGTCTTGGCGTCTTCGAGCCGGTCGAGCACCTGGCGCAGGATGCGGAAGCTGGAGGGCACCAGCCCGCTCGCGTCGCCCGAATGCACGCCCTCGGTGAGGATCTCGACCTTCAGCGTGCCGGTGATGTTGCCGCGCAGGCTGGTCGTGAGCCAGAGCTGGTCGTAGCTCCCGGCACCGCTGTCGAGGCAGACGACGAGTCCGACGCGGCCGAGCCGGTTCTTCAGGGCGTCGACGTAGACCGGCAGGTCGAACGAGCCGCTTTCCTCGCAGGTCTCGATCAGGCCGACGCAGCGCGGGCGGGCGATGCCCTGCCGGTCGAGCGCCTGGATGGCGGTGATGGCGGCGTAGATCGCGTAGCCGTCGTCGGCCCCGCCGCGGCCGTACAGCAGGCCGCCTTCGTAGCGCGGCGTCCACGGTCCGAAGCCCGCCTTCCAGCCGCTGAATTCCGGCTGCTTGTCGAGGTGGCCGTAGAGGCAGATCGTCTGCGCGTCCTGGTTGTTGCCGCCCGGCCGCGTCGCCGGCACCTCGAAGAAGATGACCGGCGTGCGGCCCTCGAGGCGAATCACCTCGAGCCGGAGGCCGGCGACCTTCTGCCGCTCGACCCAGGCGGCGGCGTCGCGGACGACGCGGTCGAGAAAGCCGTTGGCGCGCCAGTCGGCGTCGAAGGCCGGGCTCTTCGCCGGGATGGCGATGTAGTCGGTGATCTGCGGAACGATCTCCTCGTCCCAGGCGCGCTCGGCGAAGCGGCCGATGGCCTCCGCTTCGTCGCGCTGGATCGGTTGCAGCGGGTCGCGAGCATTCATGGCGGGTTCCTCTTGGGGGAGTGAGTCAGTGTATCGAGCCAGTCGCCGAGCACCTGCAGCACCTGCGCCTGCTCGGGCTCGTTGAAGATCTCGTGGAAGAGAGCCGGGAACGCGTGCGTCGTGACCACGCCGGCCGGCGCTGCCGCCGCGACGGCGGCGCTGCCCGCCGGCGCGACGATGCGGTCGCTGCCGCCGTAGAGCAGCAGCGTCGGCACGGTCCAGCGCGGCGCCATGGCGCGGGCCGTGTCGCCGCCGTCGACGATGAAGCGGGCCAGGCGCGGCGCGATGCGGTCGTGCACGAGCGGGTCGGCCACGTACGCCGCCACCACCGCCGGATCGCGCGAGATCCCTTCGGGCTTCAGGCCGTTGCCGACGGCCAGGTTCGGCGTCACCGGGCCGAGCGTCGCGAGCATCGCCTTTTGCGCCATCGACATGCTTGTCGCCAAGGCCGGCGACGAGAGCACGAGCGCGTCGACGGGGCGGTACCAGCCCGGCCGCGGCGACTCGAGTCCGCCCGCCACGAAGCGGGCCGCGACCGTCCCGCCCATGCTGTGCCCGAGCAGGACCAGGCGCGGGGGCGCCTCGGCGTGGACCCGGTCGAGCACCGGCGCGAGATCGGCGAGTAGGTCGTCGGCGGCGCCGAGCCGGCCGCGCTCGCCTTCGCTCGCGCCGTGGCCGCGCTGGTCGAAGGCGACGACAGCCCAGCCGCGCGCGTTGAGGCTGGCCGCGACGTGCGCGTAGCGGCCGACGTGCTCGCCGAGCCCGTGCACGATGACAATCGTGCCCCGGCCACCGCCCGCGGGCCAGCGGCGGCCGTGCAGCGCCAGGCCGTCGTGCGTTCGAATCGTCGGCTCCATCCCACACCCCCTGCCATGATCAGCGACAGCAAAGAATTCTTCCAGCTTGCGCAGCACGACGACGGCGTCGCCCATCTTGCGCTGAACCGCCCCGAGCGATGGAACACCATGACGCCGGCGTTCTTCCCGGCCGTGCGCGACGCCGTCCGCGGCCTCGACGACGCCGGCAAGACGCGGGCCCTCGTAATCTCCTCCACCGGCAAGCACTTCTCGGCCGGGATGGCGCTCGAGGTCTTCGCCGGCGACGATCTCATGCTATCGGTGCGCACCGCGCGCGAGCGGCTGGCCTTCCAGCGTTCGCTGGCGCGCCTGATCGACTGCTTCAGCGCCCTCGACGAAGCGCGCTTCCCCGTCGTCTGCGCCGTCCAGGGCGGCTGCATCGGCGGCGCGCTCGATCTCGCCACCGCCTGCGACATCCGCCTGTGCAGCGCCGATGCCTTCTTCACGGTGCAGGAGATCTCGATCGGCATGGCCGCCGACCTCGGCGTCCTGCAGCGCCTGCCGAAGCTGGTCCCGCAGGGCGTCGCCCGCGAGATGGCCTACACCGGCGAGCGGCTGGGTGCCGAGCGCGCGCTGCAGGTCGGCCTGGTCAACGCCGTGCTGCCCGACATCGGCGCGCTGCACGAGCGGGCCCTGGCCCTGGCGCGGACGATCGCCGCGAAGTCGCCACTGGCCATCGCCGGCAGCAAGCTGGCCCTCAACCATGCCCGCGACCACTCGACCACCGCCGCGCTCGAGCAGATGACGCTGCTGCAGAGCGCGATCTTCGACACCGGCGAGATGGCAACGGCGATCGCGGCGTGGAAGGCGAAGGGGCCGGCGACGTTCGAGGCGCTGAGCGGCGCAGGCCCGCTCTGACGGCCGAGAGGGTGACGCCTTCGCCACGCGGGGGCCGCCGGGCGCCCGGCCCTCGTGGCGCCGAACGGCGAGGCCGGGTCAGCGGCCTTCGAAGCGAGGCGGGCTCTTGTCGAGGAAGGCGGCGATCCCGGCCGCGAAATCGCGTGTTCGCGTGCTGGCCCGGAACTGCTCGGCTTCGGCCTCCAGCTGGCTGGCCAGGTCGTGGTCGAAGGCCTGCCGCAGCAGCCGCTTCAGCC
>NZ_JANODC010000493.1:0-5785 GCF_031412495.1 Rhizobacter sp.
CCGAGCGAGATGTTTCGCTCGCGCACCGATCGAGGAGAACCATGGACTACATGCTGATGTTCTACGAGCCTTCGAAGCAGTTCGAGCAGCGCCGCGACGCCGCCGGCAGCCAGCCCTACTGGGCCGGCTGGATGGCCTACGTCGGGGCGATGCACCAGTCGGGCATCGTCAAGAGCGGCGCCGGGCTCGAAGAGCCCGCCACCGCGACGACGGTGCGCGTCGCCGACGGCAAGCGCCGCGTCCAGGACGGCCCGTTCGCCGACGCCAAGGAGCAGCTCGCCGGCTTCTTCGTCATCGACGTGCCCGACCTGGACACGGCGCTGTCCTGGGCCGCGCGGGCGCCGTGCGCGGCCACCGGCGGCGTCGAGGTGCGGCCGGTGCTGCCGCCCCCGCCGCAGGGCTGAGCGTGGCGGGCGGCGCCGTTGCCGACGCCGCGGCCGCCGTCGCCCGCGAGTGCTACGGCCGCCTGGTCGCCTATCTGGCGGCCCGCTCGCACGACATCGCCGGCGCCGAGGACGCGCTCGGCGACGCCTTCGCAGCGGCGCTCGCGCACTGGCCGGTCGACGGCGTCCCCGATGCGCCCGAGGCCTGGCTGCTGACCGCGGCGCGGCGCCGCCTGCACGACCGCTGGCGCCGCCGCCGGGTCGAGGCCGACGCCGAGGCCACGCTCGAGATCGTCTTCGGCGAGCTCGCGGCGACAACCGAGCCGCAGTTTCCCGACGAGCGCCTCAAGCTGATGTTCGTTTGCGCCCATCCCGCCATCGCTGCCGAGGCGCGGGCCGCGCTCATGCTGCAGGCCGTCCTCGGCCTCGACGCGGCGCGCATCGCCTCGGCGTTCCTGGTCGCGCCGGCGACGCTCTCGCAGCGCCTGGTCCGCGCCAAGACCAAGATCCGCCGTGCCGGGATCGCCTTCGCGGTGCCCGACGCCGACGAGTGGCCGGCCCGGCTCGCCGACGTGCTGGAGGCGGTCTATGCCGCCTACGGCACCGGCTGGGACGACGTGGCCGGGGCCGACGCGGCGCGGCACGGCCTGGCGCAGGAAGCGCTGACGCTCGCCGCGATGCTCGTCCGTCTCGTTCCCGATGCCGCCGAGGCGTGGGGCCTGCTCGCTCTGCTCGCCTTCTGCGAGTCGCGGACGCGGGCCCGGCGCGACGAGGCCGGCGACTACGTTGCGCTGGCGGCGCAGGACACGTCGCGCTGGGACGGCGAGCTGATCGGCGTCGCCGAGGCGGCACTCGGCAAGGCGGCGGCGCTCGAGGCGCCCGGGGCGTTCCAGATCGAGGCGGCGATCCAGTCGGCGCACACGCACCGGCGCCTCGGCGCGCCCGTGCCCGACGCCGCCATCGTCGCCCTCTACGACACGCTGGTCTCGCTGCGGCCGACGATCGGCGCGATCGTGAGCCGCGCCTGCGCCGTCGCCGCCGCGAGCGGCCCGGCCGCGGGGCGGGCGGCACTCGCCGGGCTCGCCGCGAAGGACGTCGCCAGCTACCAGCCGTACTGGGCGGCGCTCGCCCACTTCGCGGCGGGCGAGGGCGACGCGGCGACCGAGCTGATGGCGCGCGAGCGCGCGATCGGCCTCAGCACTGACCCGGCGGTGCGCCGGTTTCTGCAGCGCCAACCCCTGTCATCCTGAGCGAAGAGGAGGATCTGATCGCGGGCCGGGATTCTTCGCTCCGCTCAGAATGACAGCTCCTCGCCCCTCCCCCTCCCCCGCCGCCGCCATGTGCCAGCTCCTCGGCATGAACGCCAACACGCCGACCGACGTGATGTTCAGCTTCACCGGCTTCGCGACCCGCGCCGAGGAGCACAAGGACGGCTTCGGTATCGCCTTCTTCGAGGACAAGGGCGTGCGCCTGTTCGTCGACGTGCAGAGCGCGCGCGAGTCGCCGGTGGCCGAGATGGTCCGGCGCTATCCGATCCGCAGCGAGAACATCGTCGCCCACATCCGGAAGGCAACTCAGGGCCGGGTCGCGCTCGAGAACACCCATCCCTTCGTGCGCGAGCTCTGGGGCCGCTACTGGGTCTTCGCGCACAACGGCGACCTGAAGGGCTACGCGCCGCGACTGCACGGCGCGTTCCGGCCGGTCGGCGAGACCGACAGCGAGCGCGCCTTCTGCTGGCTCATGCAGGAACTCGCCAAGGCGCACGCCACCGTGCCCGACATCGACGAGCTGAGCGCGACGCTCGGCGAGCTGCTGCCGCAGGTCGCTGTTCACGGCACGTTCAACGCAATGCTCGGCAACGGCCAGGCGCTCTGGGCGCACTGCTCGACGCAGCTCTTCCACATCGTCCGCCAGCATCCCTTCGCGCGCGCCTCGCTGCAGGACGAGGACGTCACCGTCGACTTCGCCCAGCACACCTCGCCGAGCGACCGCGTCGCCATCGTCGTGACCGAGCCGCTGACCCGCGACGAGCGCTGGCACCCGTTCGCGGCGGGCGAGATGCGCGTCTTCGTCGACGGCGCCTGGAGCGTGCGCTGATTGCGCTACCCTGCCGCCTTCGCGCCCGCCCCCCGCCCCCCACACATGACGCCACCCGCTTCGCCGACCCCGCGCTTCGATGTCTTCTACAAGCACGACGAACTGACCCAGCTCCTCGCCGCCTACGCGCGGGCCTACCCGAAGCTGGTCGCGGTCGAGTCGATCGGCAAGAGCCACGAGGGCCGCGACATCTGGGTCGTGACCGTCACCCACCTGGCCACCGGCGCGGCCGAGGACAAGCCGGCGTTCTGGACCGACGGCAACATCCACGCCGCCGAGCTCACCGCATCGACGGCGGTGCTGTACTTCCTGCACGAACTGCTCACGAAGTACGGCAGCGACCCGGACATCACCCGCGTCGTCGACACCCGCACGATCTACCTCTGCCCGCGCCTGAACCCCGACGGCGCCGAGCTGGCCCTGGCCGACCGGCCGCGCCACATCCGCTCGTCGACGCGGCCGTATCCGTTCGACGAGGAGCCGGTCGACGGCCTGACCGCCGAGGACATCGACGGCGACGGCCGCATCCTCTTCATGCGCGTGCCCGACCCGCACGGCACCTGGAAGAAGTGCGCCCAGGAACCACGCCTGATGGTCGCGCGCGAGCCGGGCGAGTCCGGCGGCGAGTACTTCCGGCTGATGCCCGAGGGCCTGATCACGAACTACGACGGGCTCTCGATCAAGGTCAACGCCGACCTCGAAGGGCTCGACCTCAACCGCAATTTCCCCGCGTTCTGGCGCCAGGAGTTCGAGCAGGTCGGCGCCGGCGACTACCCGACCAGCGAGCCCGAAGTCAAGGCGATGGTCGACTTCGTCGTCAGGCACCCGAACATCGGCGCGGCGATCAGCTACCACACGCACAGCGGCGTGATCCTGCGCCCGATGGGCACGCAGAGCGACGACGACATGATCCCGGAGGACCTGTGGTCGATCAAGCGCTTCAGCGAGATCGGCGCGAAGCTCACCGGCTACCCCGCGATCAGCATCTGGCACGACTTCAAGTACCACCCCAAGGACGTCATCACCGGTACCCAGGACTGGGTCTACGAGCACCTCGGGGCGCTGTTCTGGGTGGTCGAGATCTGGGCGCCGAACAAGGAAGCCGGCATCGCCGACTACAAGTGGATCGACTGGTACCGCGAGCACCCGGTCGAGGACGACCTCAAGCTCATCAAGTGGAGCGACGAGCACTGCGAAGGCCAGGCGCACGTCGACTGGAAGCCGTTCATGCACCCGCAGCTCGGCGCCGTCGAGATCGGCGGCTGGGACAAGATGAACTTCTGGCGCAACCCGCCGCCGCAGCTGCGCGAGCGCGAGGCGGCGCGGTTCCCGAAGTGGATGACGACGATCGCCCTGTCGCTGCCGAAGCTCGAGCTGCTGCGCACGGAGGTGCGGGCGCTCGGCCCGGACACCTGGCGCGTGCGCATCGCGGTCGCCAACAGCGGCTGGCTGCCGGCCTACGTGACGAAGCGGGCGCTGGCGCGCAAGACCGTGCGCGGCGTGATGTTCGAGATCGAGCTGCCGGCGGGCGACGCGTCGGTGTCGCTGCTGAGCGGCAAGCCGCGCATGGAGGGGCCGCACCTCGAGGGCCATGCGCCGAAGAACTCGCTCAACGCCTTCCTGCCGAACCGCGAGGTGACGGCCGACCGCGCCGTCGGCGAGTGGGTGGTTCGGGCCTCGCAGGGGACGCGGCTGGCCCTCACCGCCCGGGCCGACCGCGCCGGCGCGGTGCGCGCCGAGGTCGTGCTCGACTGAGACCCGAAGCGGCGCCCTAGAAGCGCAGGCGCACGCCGCCGGCGACCGCGTTCCCGGAGGAGACGAAGCTCAGCTTCTCGTGCAGGGCGGCGACGTAGATGTCTGTGTTCTTGGACAGGAAGTAGTCGTAGCCGAGCGAGAACGTGCGGTTGGTCGTTCCCGACAGCGGCGTGGTGAGGTGGGAACGGCCGTAGGCGACCAGGATGAGGCTGTTGCCGAGCGGGACGGCGGCCCCGACCTGGTAGAGCGTCGTGCGCTCGTAGGCGGCGGCGTCGGTCTTGACCCGCCCGACCTGCCCGTACAGGCGGACGAAGCTGAAGTCGTAGCTGGCGCCGGCCTGCATCGCCACCTGGCGCCTGAAGCCGGCGGGCAGCGGCAGCGCGCTGTTCTTGATCCGCTCGACCGCGACGGACGCAGCGAAGGGGCCGTTCAGATAGGCGACGCTGAGCCCCAGGTTGCGGCCGGTCGAGCGCGAGCCCGGGTCCTGCTCTTCGGCGTTGGCCGCCAGGTTGATGCGCAGCGGGGCGTCGCGCACGTTGTTCGTGTACCAGACCGAGTTGTTCCAGCGCGTGTCGCCCAGCACCGTGCCGCCGAAGTACTGGCGCACGCTCGGCGAGAACCCGGGCGATTCGCCGAACGGGTTGAACATGACCGTCGAGAGATAAAGCGGCGAAGCGGTCCGGCCGAGCACGGTTGTGCCGAAGCTGCCGGCCAGACCGACGCTCGCCTCGCGCGCGAAGAAGCCGTCGCCGCCGAAGCGGCCGGCCGTGCCGGTGTCGTTGCCGAGGTAGGACTCCAGCCTGAACACGGCGCGCAGGCCGCCGCCGAGGTCTTCGCTGCTGCGAAAGCCCAGGTAGCTGCGCGACATGTTGCTCGCATCGAGCTGCCAGCGGCCCGACCCGCCGAGCGGGCGGACGCGGCTCGCCGATGCATCGATCAGGCCGTACAGCAGCGAGTTCTGCGCCAGGGCGCAGAAGCTGCAGGCCCAGAGAACGGCGCCGACGACAGCCGAACAGATCGAACGTGACATTCGCAACACCTCGGGTCAGGACGAAAACGGCTTCGGACCGACAGCGCCGTTCGTATTCTGGCCCACCGCGACAATCGCGCCTCACCCGGAGGATCGCTGTTGGAGCTCTTCGTCAATGGCACGCGACGCAGCCTGCCCGATGACCTGGCCGAGCCCGCCCTGCCGCTGCTGTGGGCCTTGCGCGATCTGCTCGGGCTCACCGGCACCAAGTTCGGCTGCGGCGTCGGCGCCTGCGGCGCCTGCACCGTGCACGTCGACGGGGCCGCGGTCCGCTCCTGCGTGACGCCGATGGCGTCGCTGCGGGGCAGGCGCGTCGTCACCATCGAGGCGCTCGGCTCGAAGGAACGCCCGCATGCCTTGCAGCGCGCCTGGGCCGTGCACCAGGTCCCGCAGTGCGGCTATTGCCAGAGCGGCATGCTGATGGCGGCCGCCGCGCTGCTGGCCAGGAACCGCAGGCCGAGCGACACCGAGATCGATGCGGCGATCGACAACATCTGCCGCTGCGGCACCTACCCGCGGC
>NZ_JANODC010000494.1:0-1889 GCF_031412495.1 Rhizobacter sp.
TCGACATCGCCGCCGTCGATCCTGCCCTGCCCGAGGCGGTGAAGAGCGGCCTGCAGCGCCGGCGCGCGGCGATCGTCGCCGGCAGCCTCAAGCCGTTCGCCGGGCCGCTGCGCGACAACGCCGGCGCCCTGCGCCTGGCCACCGGCAGCCTCGACGACGCCGGGATCAAGGCGATGGACTGGTTCGTCGAGGGCGTGGTCGGAGCCGTGCCCAAGCGCCGTTGAGCCGAGCTCGGGCGCAAGCAGGGTTTCGCCCGTTGCCCGGCGAGAGCCCCGGCCCTAGCGTGCCGGGCGAGCCGCACCGGCCTCCGACATTCCTTCCAGGAGACATGATGAACACCAAGAGAACCGCCCTCCGGGCGCTCGCCGCCTGCGCCGTCGTCGCCGGCGCCCTCGCGCCGCTCGCCGGCGCCCAGGCCCAGACCAAGCTGAAGTGGGCGCACGTCTACGAAGTCTCCGAGCCGTACCACAAGTGGTCGGTGTGGGCGGGCGACGAGATCAAGAAGCGCACCAACAACCGCTACGAGGTCCAGGTGTTCCCGGCCTCGAGCCTGGGCAAGGAATCCGACATCAACCAGGGCCTGACGCTCGGCACCGTCGACATCATCCTCACCGGCGCCAGCTTCGCGGCGCGGACTCACCCGCCGCTCGCGGTGTCGTACTTCCCGTTCATCTTCCGTGATGCGGACCACATGCTGAAGTACGCCAAGAGCGACGTGTTCAAGGAGCTCACCAAGGCTTACAACGAAAAGAGCGGCAACCAGGTGACCGCGCTCACCTACTACGGCGCGCGTCAGGTCACCTCGTCGGCCGCGCGCCCGATCGCCAAGCCGGAAGACATGAAGGGCCTGAAGATCCGGGTGCCCGACGCCCCGGCCTACATGGCGTTCCCGAAGGCGCTCGGCGCCAACGCGACGCCGATCGCCTTCGCCGAGGTCTACCTGGCGCTGCAGAACAGCACCGTCGACGCGCAGGAGAACCCGCTGCCGACGATCGAGGCGAAGAAGTTCTACGAGGTGCAGAAGAACATCTCCCTCACCGGGCACATCATCGACTCGCTGCTCACGGTCGTATCGGGCCAGACCTGGAACAAGCTCTCGGCCGAGGACAAGAAGATCTTCACCGAAGTCATGGAAGAGGCTGGTGACAAGGCGGGCCGCGAGATCGCCGCTTCCGAGCTTCGCCTGGTCGACGAGTTCAAGAAGAAGGGCAACAACGTCATCGTCGTCGACAAGAACGCCTTCCGCGACGCGGTGCTGAAGACGACCAAGCCCACCGACCTCGGCTACCGCCAGCAGGACTACGACCGCATCATCAACATCAAGTAGCAAGCGCCGTCGCGCCATGGCCGAAGAAGAAAAGATCATCGACGAGGAAGGCCACTTCCATCTCCATGACGAGGCCGTCGATCTTTCCGACACGATCACCGAGGGCTGGGTCGCCCTCGGCTTCTTCTGGCTGCTGGCGCTGACGGTCTTCTATCAGTTCATCACCCGCTACGTCTTCAACGACTCGGCGTCGTGGACCGAGGAGATCGCCCGCTATCTCCTGATCGCGGTCGTCTTCGTCGGCGCGACGATCGGGGTCGCCAAGAACGCGCAGATCCAGGTCGACTTCTTCTATCGCCACATGCCGGCCGTCCTCGGCCGCTGGCTCTCGCGCGCGGTCGACGTGCTGCGCGTCGCGTTCTTCGCGGCCGCCGTCGTCCTGACGGCGCAGATGATGTGGAAGCTCGGCAGCAACACGCGCATGACGGTCGTCGAAGCGCCGATGAACCTCGTCTACGGCGTCGTCCTGCTCGGCTTCGTCGCCATGACGTATCGCTCGATCAAGGTCGCGCGCGTGCACTGGCGCCGCGGCTGGAGCGTGCTCGAGCGGCCGATGACGTCC
>NZ_JANODC010000495.1:0-4343 GCF_031412495.1 Rhizobacter sp.
GGCCAGGGCGACGTGTCGCGCGTGCTCCAATTCAGCGCCCGCGCCGACGAGGGCGGCGCGTTCTGGTCCGTCGTCGCCGCGACGACGCTCGCCTTCTACGCCATGGTCGGCTTCGAGGACTCCGCCAACATGGCCGAGGAGTGCAAGGACCCGGTGCGCGACTTCCCGCGGGTGCTGCTCGCCGGGCTCGCGTTTGCCGCCTTGATCTATGTCCTGGTCTCGATCTCGGCGATCACCCTGGTCCCGCCCGAGCAGCTGAGCCAGGGCGAGACGCCGCTCCTGCAGGTCGTGCGTGCCGGGGCGCCTGGCTTTCCGCTGGGCGTGTTCGGCGTCATCACGATGTTCGCAGTCGCCAACAGCGCCCTCATCAACATGCTGATGGCGAGCCGGCTCGTCTACGGCATGAGCCGCGAGGGCGTTCTGCCGGCGGCACTCGGCACCGTCGGCGCCAAGCGGCGCACGCCCTACGTCGCCATCGCCTTCACGACGCTGCTGGCGCTCGGCCTGATCACCTTCGTCGGCAGCGTCCCGGCCCTCGGCGGAACGACGGCGCTGCTGCTGCTCGCGGTCTTCACGGTCGTCAACGTCGCGGTGCTGGTGCTGCGTCGGGACCCGGTCGCGCACCGGCACTTCCGCACCCCGACGCTGCTGCCGGTCCTGGGCGCCTTGTCGTGCGCCTTCCTGGTCGGCCCGTGGGCCGGCCGCGACCTCGTGCAGTACCGGGTCGCCGGGGTCTTGCTGGCGCTCGGCGTCGTGCTCTGGCTCGCCACCGTCGCCTGGAGCCGCGCGACGCGAACGGCCGTGGCCCGGTAGCCGCCCGCCGAGGGCGCGCCGCGTCGATACTCGTGCGCGGCACCCAGCCGTCGCAAGGAGAAGACATGCCCCGTCACGCCGCCGTGATCGCCCTGGCGCTCGCCTTCGCCGAGGGCCCGGCGGCCCGAGCGACATCGTGCTGCGCCTGGCGGCCGAGAAGATTCAGCCGTGCTCAAACAGCCCATCGTCATCGACAACAAGCCGGGTGCCGGCGCCCGACGGCTACACCTGGGTGTTCGGCCCCGACTCCCTGATCATCGTCGACCCGCACGTCTACAAGACGATGGCGTTCAAGCCCGAAGACCAGATGCTGCAGTCGATGGCCGGCTTCCAGATGCGCCACATCCCGTACAAGGGGCCGGCGGCGGCGACGCAGGACGTGCTGGGCAACCAGGTGCCGTGCGGCCTGCTGGCCGGCCCGACCGTGCTCCCGCACGTCCGCGCCGGCAGGCTGGTCGCGCTCGGCGCCTCCGGCAGCGGCCGGTCGCCGACGCTGCCCGACGTGCCGACGCTTTCCGAAGCCGGCGTCGCCGGCTATCAGGCCGATTTCACGCTGGTGCTGTTCGCGCCGAAGGGCGTTCCGGAGCCGATCGCCGCGAGATTCCGCCAGGCTTTCGTCGACGCGCTGGGCGCCCTCGACGTGGTCGAAAAGGTCAAGGCCGGCGACCAGACGCCGGTCGGCAGCACGCCGGCCGAAGCGGCGGCGATGCTGGCCGCGGAGTCGAGGAAGTGGGGCGCCGTGGCGCGGCGCATCGGGCTCGGCCTCGACTGATCTCCAGCGCCGCCGTTACCGGTCCCCGTCGCTCCCCGATTGCTGCCCGCGTGTCGTCGCCCCGTCCTTTCGTTCTCGCACTTCTCGGCATCGCGGCGCTCTGTGCGTTGGATGCGGCGGTGAAGGAGCTGACCCGGTCGTACCCGGTGGCGTTTGCAGTGCTCGGCCGGTACGTGTTCGGCACCGCCTTCGCACTGGGCGTGTGGTGGTGGCAAGGTCGCCCCAGGCTGACGCGGGAGATGCTGCCCGCCCACGTCTTGCGCGGCATCCTGATCACGGTGACCGCCTTTCTGTTCTTCTTCGCGCTGACCCGGCTCGGCCTGGCCGAGGCGATCACCCTGTCGTTCATCGCGCCGCTCCTCATCCCGCCGCTCGCCCAAGTCCTTCTCGGCGAGAAGATGCGCGGGCCGGTGGTGCTGGCGGCCTTCGTGGGCTTCGCCGGCGTCTTGGTGACCGTCCAGGGGGCACCCCGCTTCGACGGCGAGCGTGCCCTGGCGCTGGCGGCGATCCTCGGGGCGGCGCTGACGTATGCGCTGGCGGCCATCGTGATGCGCGCGCGCGCAGCCAAGGACGGCTCGACCTTGCTGACGCTGACCAGCGCCGTGATCCCGATGGTCTTGCTGTCGCCTGCCGCGATCGGAGCGCCCTTGCCGACGGGGTCGGCCTTGGGCCTGGCGGTCCTCGCCGGCTTGCTGGGCAACCTCGGCATCCAGCTGCTCGCCCGCGCCTATGCCGAGGCCGAAGCACAGGCACTCGGGGTGCTCGAGTTCACCGCGCTGCCCTGGGCCGCGCTGTTCGGGTGGCTGTTTTTCGATGAAGCGGTGCGGCCGCAGGTGTGGCTCGGCGCGCTGGTGATCTTCGTCGCGTGCTGGTGGATCGGACGTTCCGACGGAAAACCGCCGGCGATCCTGCCGACGCCTCAGTAGCGGGCCGGCACCTCCACGCCGGGCCGGGTGTCCGGCGGCGGGCGTCACAGCAACGGCAGCGAAGCGACGGCGGAATCCCGGCGGGCTCGCCGAGTATTCCGGGACGCTCAGTAAAACGCACCGGTGCAGATCGGGCGATCCGGCAAGGGCGCGATCCGCTGTGCGAATTCGCCGGCACCCTCAACGCTGCGCCTTGTCCTTCGCGTTCTGCCTCTCGATCAGCTCGCGCGCCTGCCGCCACTCGTCCTCGCCCCACTTGCGCAGCTCGTAGAAGTTGCCTCCGGTGGCGAGCGCTCCCGCGCCGTCCATGAAGATGCTCTGCCCGGTCAGCCAGTCGCAGTGCCCCGGGGCCATCAGGAAGGTGGCGAGGTTCTGCAGCTCGCTCATCCGGCCGTTGCGCGCCATCGGGTTGCTCTCGCGCGAGCGCTCGCCGGGGTCCTGGCCGGGGTTGAGGCGCTTGCTCATGCCTTCGGTCGGGATCTCGCCCGGGCCGACGGCGTTCAGGCGGATGCCGTAGCGCGCCCACTCGACGGCGAGCGACTTCGTCATCACCTCGATGCCAGCCTTGCTCATCGCCGAGGGCACGACGTAGGGAGAGCCGTTGTCGACCCAGGTCACGATGATGCTCATGACGTTGCGGTACGGCTGCTGCGCCGTCCACTCGCCCGCCTTGGCGCCCGCGACCCAGCGCTTGCCGACCGCCTGCGTGACGTAGAACGAACCGTGGAAGACGATGTTGGCAACGGCGTCGAAGGCGCGCGACGACAGGCTCTCGGTCGGCGCCACGAAGTTGCCGGCGGCGTTGTTGACCAGGCCGGTCAGGCCGCCGCCGTCCTGCCAGAGCGCCTCGACCATGGCCTCGACGGCGGCGGCATCGCGGATGTCGACGCCGAAGGTGTCGACGCGGCGCTCCGGGAACTGCGCGCGCCACGCATCGGCGGTCGCGTCGCAGACGGGCTTGCGCCGCCCGCAGATGGCGACGTCCGCGCCGAGGCGCAGGAACCGCTCCGCCATGGCCTGGCCGAGGCCGGTGCCGCCGCCGGTGACCAGGATGCGCTGGCCGGCCATCAATCGTGGATCGAACATGGGTGCTCTCCCTGGCCTCGACGGCGAAGATGCGGGTCGAGATCGCCCGCCCCCGAGCATAGTTTCGCGTGCGGCTTCCGGGCAATCCGGGCCAGGCCGGCGGAAGGCCGGCGCGAACGGTTCGACGTGCGGTCGGCAAAGCCCCTTCGCGAAAGACATGCCGCAGCCCCCGAGCCGGGGCGGCTTCTAGAATTCCTGTCCGCGATCCCTTCCGTCGCTCCAGGAACCACCATGCCCCTCGTCTCCATGCGCCAGCTGCTCGACCACGCCGCCGAGAACGGCTACGGCATCCCCGCCTTCAACGTCAACAACCTGGAGCAGGTGCAGGCGGTCATGACCGCGGCCGACGAGGTCGGCGCCCAGTCATCCTGCAGGCCAGCGCCGGCGCCCGCAAATACGCCGGCGAGCCCTTCATCAAGCACCTCATCGAGGCGGCGCTCGAGAGCTGGCCCAAGGTGCCGCTGGTCATGCACCAGGACCACGGGCAGAGCCCCGCGGTGTGCAGGAGCGCCATCGACCTCGGCTTCTCGTCGGTGATGATGGACGGCTCGCTCGAGGCCGACGGCAAGACGATCGCCTCCTACGACTACAACGTCGACGTGACGCGCAAGGTCGTCGACCTGGCGCATGCGCGCGGCGTCACCGTCGAGGGCGAGCTCGGCTGCCTGGGCTCGCTCGAGACGATGCGCGGCGACAAGGAAGACGGCCACGGCACCGAGGCGACGATGACGCGCGAGCAGCTCCTC
>NZ_JANODC010000496.1:0-16419 GCF_031412495.1 Rhizobacter sp.
GCGTGGCCGACCTTGCGGGCGTCGGTGGCGACGACATGGCCCGCGGCGCGGCCGGTGTCGGCCATGGCGCCGCCGACCTTCTTGGCGGCCGGAACCGCTTCCTTCACGGGATTGGTCGTGGCCGGGGCCGCGGTCTGCGAGAACGCAGGGCCGGCAAAAACGGCAGCAGAAAGGGCCGAAGCGGCAAGGATGGATCGAATCATGAAAGTCTTCTCCTGGGTCGCGGACATCGCGTCGCCCAGACAACGGGACGCGACGCGCCCCGGTTGACAGACGTGACGAAATGCCGGCCGCGACGCTGTTTGCGCCACGCCGACCTGCAGGACGTCACGGTCGGTGCCGACAATCGCTGACGAGTGGCACGCCGGCACGGTGCTGCCGTCGATGGCCGGCAACGCTCCGGCCTGCGGAGTGGGAATGACCGATCCGACCGAATCGCCGTTCGAGAAGACCTTTCGCCTCGTCTGCCGTCTCGACGACGCGGACATCGACTACGTGCGCGACACCGCCGAGTGGATCCGGCGCTGCATCGCGAGAGCCCTCGAGGTGAACCCGGGCACGAGCGCCGACGACTTGACGCCGATCGTGCTCGACATGAGCACGCGCGGGCGCTGGCGCCTCATGCGGCCCGAGACCGTCGGCGGACAGATGGCGGTTCCCCTGCCGCAGCCTTCGCCCGGCGGCGGCACCCAGCCTTCGTGAGCGCCTAGGCCGGCTCGGCCGCCTGCTTGCGCCGGGCGCGCCAGGCCCCGATGAAGACCAGCAGCCCGGGGAGCAGGATCGCGGCCCAGATGATCTTGTCCAGGTTCGCCTTGACCCACGGGATGTTGCCGAACGCGTAGCCGGCGACCGTGAGGCTGCCGACCCAAAGCAGGCCGCCGGTGACGTTGTAGAAGCTGAACTTGCTGCGCGTCATCTCGGCCACGCCGGCGACGAAGGGCACGAAGGTGCGCAGGAAGGGCAGGAAGCGGGCACCGACGATGGTGATGCCGCCATAGCGCTCGTAGAAGGCGTGCGCCTGGTCGAAGGCCTTCTTGTTGAACCAGCGCGAGTTTTCCCACTGGAACACGCGCGGGCCGATGTAGCGTCCGATCGTGTAGTTGCACTGGTCGCCGAGGACGGCCGCGACCCACAGCAGCACGATCGACAGCGGCAGGTTCATCAGGCCGACCGCGCACATCGCGCCGACGACGAACAGCAGCGAGTCGCCGGGCAGGAACGGCATGACGACGATGCCGGTCTCGACGAAGATGATCGCGAACAGCAGCGCGTAGACCCACGTGCCGTAGGTCTGCACGAACGTCGTCAGGTGCACGTCGATGCGCAGCACGAAATCCAGGGCCCAGGCGAGTGCTTCCATGCCTGGATTATCGCGGCGGGCGGAGGGCCCGCCCGCGGCGGCTCAGGAATCCAGCGCCTGCACGGCCGCGAACCATGCGGCGAGCGCCGCCGGGTACGCCGTGCCCGGCTCGGCGGCTTGCCAGCGCCGCTGCAGTTGGTTGGCCGCGGCATGCAGCTGCCACAGCAGTTCCTCGGCCAGAGCCCACAGCTCGACGCGCCAGGCGGCGTCCTCGGCACCGCGGTCCTGGGCAACGAGTTCGAGCTGCCCGGCAGTGATCCCGGCGTCGTACAGCATGCGGTGCAGCGTCGCGTTCTGCTCGTCCATCGATCGAACCAGGGCCGTGTGCGCCTGGCCGAGCCCGCCCCCGAGCTCCTGGCTTGCCGTGCGCCAGGCCCCGAGCACGGCGGCCAGGCGCAGCAGGCGGGCGATCGACTCGGCGGAGGCGATGTCCTGCGCCGGGCCGGGGTCGATGCCGGCGAGCAGGCGGTGGACCTCGGCCACGGCACGCGCGTCGTAGCGACGCGGGTTGATGCGCAGCAGGATCGAGACTCGCTGCTCCGGGTGGCGGCGCTCGCCGTCGAACATCGCCGTCACCACCTCGGCCAGCGACAGGACGCGGCCGAGCGGGCTCAGGGCGTCTCCGCCCAGCCCGCGCGGGTAGCCCGAGCCGTCGAGCCGCTCGTGATGCTCGGTGATCGCACGCACGATCTCCTTCGGGTAGTCGGGGAAGCGGTCGACCAGCATCGACGCCGTGAGCGGGTGCACGTACACCGGCTTGAGCCGATCGCCGCTGAGGCGGTCGTCGGAATCGAGCAGGTCGGGGTCGATATGCAGCATGCCGAGGTCGTGCAGCAGTCCGGCTGCGGCGGCGTGGCCGACGGCGGCGCGGCTCGCCCCGTGCTCGCGAACCAGGTGCGAGGACAGCAGGGCCATGAGGATACTGTGCGCGAACAGTGCCGGCCGGACCTCGCGCGCCAGCATCAGGTGCAGCCCGACCGGCTTCGGCACGGCGATATCCGTCAGCGCCTCGATCAGCTCGCGGCGGGCCGCCCCGGCCGGAGCCATGCGCGCGAACAGCGGCCAGCGGGCGATCGCCGCCTCGGCAGCCTCGCGCAGCACCTCGGCGCCGAACGGCGCGCCGGCGTCGAGGCACTCGTCCAGGGGCAGCGACAGCCGGTGCGAGACGAGCCGGTCGTACAGCCCCTGGTCGATGGCGACGCCGCCTTCGAGCAGCTTGCTGCCCTGCACGTTGTAGATCGGCCGCGAGGTGCTGACCGCGCGCCTGCCGGCGAAGTCGGCAACGGCATGGAGAAAGGCCGGCGATTCGACGCTCTCTTGGGCACCCGTCCCGGTGGCTTCGCTCATCGTGCTGAAGCTAACACGCCCTCGCGGCGAGTCGCCGGCCCTGTCGCAAGGCTGCCGCAGCGGGCCGTGCGAATCTGCCCGCCGGCACCCCTCAGCCTCCCGACCACGGCGGTGCGACCCCCGTTCCTACAATGGTTCGATGAACGCCGTCCTCGAGGCTCGGGTGCGCCGGCCGATCCGCGAGCTGCCGAGCGAGCTCGTCAGCCAGATCGCCGCCGGCGAGGTCGTCGAGCGGCCCGCGTCAGTCGTGCGCGAGCTCGTCGACAACGCCATCGACGCCGGCGCCACCGGCATCGTCGTGCGCCTGTCCGGCGGCGGCGTCCGTTCCGTCGCCGTCGAGGACGACGGCCACGGCATCCCGGCCGACGAGCTCGGGATCGCCCTGCGCCGGCACGCCACGAGCAAGATCGGAACGCTGGCCGAGCTCGAGGGCGTGGCGACGATGGGCTTTCGCGGCGAGGCCCTGGCGGCGATCGCCTCGGTGGCCGACGTGACGCTGACCAGTCGCACCGCCGACGCAGCGCACGCGAGCCGGCTCGACGCGCGCAGCGGCTCGCTCAGCGCCGCGGCGCGCGGCACCGGCACCACGGTCGAGGTGCGCGAGCTCTTCTTCAACACGCCGGCACGGCGCAAGTTCCTGAAGACAGAGGCGACCGAGCTCGCACACTGCCTCGAGGCCGTGCGCCGGCACGCCCTGGTCCGGCCCGGCATCGCCTTCGCGCTCTGGCACGACGGCAGGCTCGTCGCCCGCTGGGCCCGCGCCGGCATGGTCCAGCGGACCGGCGACGTTCTCGGCCCGGCCTTCTTCGCCGAGAGCCTGGCGATCTCCCTCGACCTCGGCGGGCTGGTCATCGCCGGACACGCCGGCAGGCCCGAGTCGGCGCGCTCCCGCGCCGACCTGCAGTACGTCTACGTCAACGGCCGCCACGTCCGCGACAAGCTCATCGCCCACGCCATGCGCTCGGCCTACGAGGACGTGCTGCACGGCGGCAGGCAGCCGGCCTACCTGCTCTTCATCGACATCGCGCCCGAGCGCGTCGACGTCAACGTGCACCCGACCAAGGTCGAGGTGCGCTTCCGCGATTCGCGCGAGGTGCACCAGGCCGTGCGCAACGCGGTGCAGGCGGCGCTGGCGCAGCCGAAGGCCGGATCCTTGGCGGGGCGGTCTGCCCCGACTGTCGAGCTCGCGTCGACGGAACCGGCCGCGCCCCCTGCGAGCCAGCGTCCGCTGGCCTGGTCCGGCGGCGCGGTCTTCGCGGCGGAGCCTTCGCCGCCGGCGTGGAAGTTGGCGCGCGACGCCGACCGCCCGACGACGTCCGAGCGGCCGCTCGGCCGCGCCCTGGCCCAGGTGGCCGGCGCCTTCATCCTGGCCGAGAACGCTGCCGGCCTGGTCATCGTCGACATGCACGCGGCGCACGAGCGCATCGTCTACGAGCGCCTGAAGGCCGGCCTGGAGGGCGCCGCCGTGCAGACGCAGCCGCTGCTGATCCCCGCCACCTTCGCCGCCAGCGCGGCCGAGATCGCCAGCGCCGAGGCGCACGCCGCGACGCTGCGCTCGCTGGGCCTGGACCTCACGCCGATCGGCAGCGGCACGCTCGCCCTGCGTTCCTTTCCGGCCGCGCTCGCCGGCGCCGACAGCGTCGAGCTGGCGCGCAGCGTCCTCGCCGAGCTGGCCCAGCTCGGCGCCAGCGGCATCCTCGAGCGGGCCCGCGACGAGCTCCTGTCGACGATGGCCTGCCACGGCGCGGTGCGCGCCAACCGGGCTCTGACGCTGGCCGAGATGGACGCCCTGCTTCGCGACATGGAACGGACCGATCGCGCCGACCAGTGCAACCACGGCCAGCCGACGTGGAGGCAGGTCACGGTCAAGGAGCTCGACCGACTCTTCTGGCGCGGCCGATGAGCACCGGCCACAGCGACGGCAGCCTGCGCCTGTCCAAGCGGATGAGCGAGCTCGGTCTCGCCTCGCGGCGCGAGGCCGACGAGTGGATCGCGCGCGGCTGGGTCCGCGTCGACGGGCGCGTCGTCAGCGAGCTGGGCTCGCGCGTGATGCCGGGCCAGCACATCACCATCGACAGCCGGGCCCGTCATGCCCAGGCGCAGCTCGTCACGGTGCTGGTCAACAAGCCGGTCGGTTACGTGAGCGGCCAGGCCGAGGACGGCTACCAGCCGGCGCGCGTCCTCGTCACGCCGGACCGGCAGTGGCGCGAGGACCGCTCCGGCATCCGCTTCCTGCCGCAGCACCTGCGCAGCCTCGTGCCTGCGGGCCGCCTCGACATCGACTCCGTCGGCCTGCTCGTGCTGACGCAGGACGGGCGCATCGCCAAGCAGCTGATCGGCGAGGACAGCGACATCGAGAAGGAGTACCTGGTCCGCGTCGCGACCCCGGGCAACCAGCCGCTCGAAGCCGACCGGCTGGCGCTGCTGCGGCACGGCCTGTCGCTCGACGACGTGCCGCTGAAGCCGGCCCAGGTCGACTGGGCCAACCCGGAGCAGCTTCGCTTCGTGCTGAAGGAAGGCCGCAAGCGGCAGATCCGCCGCATGTGCGAGGCGGTCGGCCTGCAGGTGCTGGGCCTCAAGCGCGTGCGGATCGGCCAGGTCGTGCTCGGGCCGTTGCCCGCCGGCAGCTGGCGCTACCTGCGCGCCGACGAGACCTTCGTCCAGGCCTCTGCCTAGCGCCTGCTCGCGTCTGCAGGCCCTAGCGCAGGTTGCCGCCGAAAAGGCCGAGCAGGCCGATGATGATCAGGTAGATCGCGACGATGAAGTTGAGCAGTCGCGGCACGACCAGTATCAGGATGCCGGCGATCAGGGACACGAGCGGACCGATGGACAGGTGCAGGTTCATCGAAGGTCTCCGGGTGGGCCGGGCAGGGGAAGGAGCCTAGCGGACGCGGCGAACCGAGGACACCTGGCCGCTCAACCCGCCCAGGCGCCCATGTTCGCCGCGGCGGAAGACGGTGCAGTTGCCCCCGAAGCGGGCATCGCTGCAGAGTTCCCACGAGCCTTCCGTCACCACCACCGAAGCAGCACGGTCGTTGAAGTTGGCGCGTGCCAGGTCGCTGATGTCGCCGTCGAGGCGCAGGCGCTGGCCGCCGAAGCCGGCCTCGGAAAAGAGCTCAATGCCGGTGGCCCCGGAGCGGCCCCCGCCACGAAGGTCGCCCTCGCCGCGCCGGTCATCGCTGCGGCGACCATCGTCGCCACGTCGGCCGTCGCCACGCCGGTCATCGTCGCGGCGGCCCTCGAAGCCACGACCGTTGCCCCGATCATCGCCGCGCCCGCTGTCGCGGTACGCAGGCGCATCGTTGCCGGGGCGGATCGACGAGATCTCGTTGCTCAGGCTGCCGAGGTCCTGGTAGCGGCCGGGCCCGAAGGCGCGGCAGTTGCCGCGGTACTCCGAGTCGCTGCAGACGACCCAGGTGCCCGACTCGATCGACATCGACGAGGCCGAGTCGTTGAAATTCGAGCGGGTGAGGTCCGGCACCGCCGACGAGACGGAGAGGCGCTCGCCGCTCAGGCCGGCGCCGCGGAAGAGCGTGACACGACCGCCCTGCCCACCCGTCACCGGGTTCCGGCTGCCGCCGCGACCGTCGTCGCCGCCGCGGAAGTCATCGCTGCGGCGTGCTGCGGGCGCGTTGCCGCGTTCGCGCAGCGAGCTGATCTGGTTTTCGAGTTCGGGCTGGAAGGCGGCGTACCTGCCGGGTGGCAGATAGACGCAGGTGCCGCCGAAGTTCGCGTCGCTGCAAATCTCCCATTCGCCGGAATGGACGACGATGCTGGACACGCGGTCGTTGAAGCCGCTACTGACGAGGTCCGGGCTGCCGGTGCGCAGCGTCAGGCTGGCGCCCCCGTACTGCGGGTGGTCATAGAGGGTGATCTCTCCGGCGAGGGCAGCACCCGCTGCGCCGCAGCCGAACGCGCCGAGAAAAAGCGCCTGGCGCAACTTGGTTCCGAGCTTCATGCGATCCCCCGTCAAATTGGTCAGCGAGTGTGCGTGCCTCGGAAGAAAACGCCATCGGCAGCGCTTGGTTGACCCGGTCGGCACCGATGCCGGCCCGATGTGGTCCGCCTCCTACCCGGGCGCGGCGCCGAGCGCGCTGCTACGCTCGCTCCATGCCCCAGTCGTCATCGCCGCCGTCGGCGGCGCGGCCGATGAGCGGCGCCGCGGTGGTCGTCCTGCTCACCCTGCTCCTCGGCGTTCAGCCCGTCACCACCGACCTGTACCTGCCGGCGCTGCCGACCCTGCAGCGCGACCTCGGCGCCAGCGTCGGCTCGGCGCAGCTGACGCTGTCGATGCTGATCAGCGCCTTCGGCCTGTCGCAATTGCTGTGCGGTCCGCTCGCCGACCGCTTCGGCCGGCGCCCGATCCTGCTCGGCGGCCTGGCGCTCTACACGGTGGCAGCGCTCGGCGGCGCCGCGGCCGGCAGCATCGACGCGCTGATCGCCTGGCGCGCGCTGCAGGGCGTGGCGATGGCCGCCGCGGTGACCTGCGGCCGGTCGATCGTGCGCGACCTCTACGAGCCCGACCAGGGCGCGCGCGTCATGTCGCGGGCCCTGACCGGCCTCGGCTTCGTCGCCGTCGCCGCGCCGCTTGCCGGCGGCTTCATCGTCGAGGCCTTCGGCTGGCACGCCGCCCTGCTCGCCCTCGCAGTGTTCGGCGCCGTCGCCCTCGCGGCCGTGGTCTGGCGCTTCGAGGAGACCGTGCCGGCGCGCAACGTCGACGCGATCCGGCCCGCGGCGGTGCTCGCCAACTGGGCCGGCGTCGTCGCCGACCCGACCTTCCGCGCCTGGGCCGCGCTCTCCGCGTGCACCTACGGCGGCCTCTTCTGCATGCTGGCCGGCTCGTCGTTCGTGTTCATCGACGTGCTCGGCGTCGGCCGCTCGGCGTACGGCGCCATCCTGGCCTCGATGTCGGTGGCCTACATCGGCGGCACCGTCCTCTGCCGCCGCCTGCTCGTGCGCCACGGCCTGCGCGGCGCGGTGCGGCGCGGCGCCTGGTTCTCGCTCGCCGGCGGCACGGGCATGGTCGCGCTCAGCCTGGCGGGCTTTCACACCGTGTGGGCGCTGCTGCTGCCGCAGTACCTCTACGCGATCGGGCACGGCATCCACCAGCCCTGCGGCCAGGCCGGCGCGATCGGGCCGTTCCCGGAAAAGGCGGGAACGGCGGCGTCGCTGTCCGGCTTCGTCATGACGGTGACGGCGCTCGCCGCCGGGCTCTGGCTCGGCCGCATGCTCGACCGCACGGTCTACCCCCTGACCTTCGGCGTCGGCGCCTTCAGCGTGCTGCTCGCGCTGGTCGCCTGGACGCTGGTGCAGCGACACGGCGAGCCGCTGCGCCAGGCCCGCGCGCAGGCCGAAGCGCAGCCGGCGTGAGCACGGGCGCCGACATGGACGAAGCGGGTGCGGCCCTGGCCGGCTGCCTCTGCATCGCCGGGCCGACCGCCTCGGGCAAGAGCGCGGCAGCGATGGCCGTCGCTGCCGCCCTGGGTGCCGACGGCGTGCCGGTCGAGATCGTGAGCGTTGACTCGGCCCTGGTCTATCGCGGCATGGACATCGGCACCGCCAAGCCGTCGCCTGCCGAACAGGCGGCGGTGCCGCACCACCTGATCGACCTCCTCGATCCGGACGAACCGTACTCAGCCGCACGCTTCGTCGCCGATGCCGGCGCGCGCATCGCCGCCATCCGTGGCCGCGGCGCCCTGCCGCTGCTCGTCGGCGGGACGATGCTCTACTTCAAGGCGCTCTTCGACGGCCTCGACACGATGCCGCACGCCGATCCGGCGGTGCGCGCGGCAATCGAGGCGCGCGCTGCGAGCGAAGGCTGGCCGGCGCTGCACGCCGAGCTGGCACGACACGATGCGCCGACTGCGGCGCGCCTGGCGCCGAACGACAGCCAGCGCATCCAGCGCGCGCTCGAAGTCCTGCAGGTGAGCGGCCGGCCGCTCTCGGCCTGGCACACCGGCGCCCGGCGTGCCGAAGGTCGGCAGCGTCCGCCGCTGATCGCCCTCGAGCCGCGCGAACGCGCCTGGCTGCACGCCCGCATCGAGGGCCGCTTCGCGGCCATGCTGGCGGCCGGCTTCGTCGACGAGGTGCGCTCGCTGCGCGCCCGGCCCGGGCTCCACGCCGAGCTGCCGTCGATGCGCGCGGTCGGCTACCGGCAGGCCTGGCAGGCGCTCGCGGACGGCGAACTGTCGCGCTTGCAGCCGACGGCCGTCGCCGCGACGCGGCAGCTCGCCAAGCGGCAGCTCACGTGGCTGCGCGCCATGCCGTGGCGCACGGTCGTCGATGCCGATTCGCCCGATGCCGTCGAGCAGGTGGTGGGGATCGCCCGCGCTACTGTCGCGACGGGCAATGACGAGCGCTACGCCTGACATGGCCCTGCTCGAGATCGAGGCGCTGGCCAAGCGCTACGGCGACAGCACCGTCTTCGCCGCGGTCGACCTGCGCGTCGAGGCCGGCGAGTTCGTCGCCGTGCTCGGCGAGTCCGGCGTCGGCAAGTCGACCCTGCTCAACTGCGCCGCCGGTCTCGACAGCATCGATGCCGGCAGCGTGCGCATCGAGGGCACGTCGATGCACACGCTGGCCGAACCGGAGCAGGCGCTGTTCCGCCGCCACCACCTCGGCTTCGTGTTCCAGGCCTTCCACGTCCTGCCGCACCTGAGCGTCGCCGCCAACGTCGGCCTGCCCCTGCTGCTGCAGCGGCGGACTGACGACGCGCGCGTGAGCGCGATGCTGGCGGCGGTCGGCCTCGGCGGCTTCGAAGGCCGCCTGCCGCAGACGCTGTCCGGCGGCCAGCTGCAGCGCGTCGCGATCGCCCGGGCCCTGGTGCACCGACCCCGCCTAATCCTCGCCGACGAGCCCACCGGCAACCTCGACCCGGCGACCGCCGATCGCGTCCTGACGCTGCTCGTCGAGCAGGTGCGCGAGCACGGCGCGGCGTGCGTGCTGGCGACGCACTCGCGCGCCGCCGCCGCGCGCGCCGACCGGGCCGTGACCCTCACCTCCGAAGGCGTCGTCGCGTGCTGAGCCTGCTGCGCCGGCTCTCCTGGCCCGAGCTTCGCCATCACCCGTGGCGCAACCTCGCCGCGCTGGCGGCGGTGATGCTCGGCGTCGCCCTCGCCTACTCGGTGCACCTCATCAACGCCTCGGCGCTGGCCGAGTTCAGCGCCGCGGTCCGCGCCGTCAACGGCGATCCCGACCTGAAGCTGGTCGGCCCGCGCGCCGGCTTCGACGAGGCGCTCTATGCCCGTGTCGCGACCGACGCCGCCGTGGCCCTGGCCAGCCCGGTCGTCGAGGGCGACACCTTCGCCTTCGACGCTGCCGGTGCCCGCGTGCCGCTGCGCGTGCTCGGCGTCGATGCGCTCGTCGTGGCGCCGCTCGCGCCGGCCGTCCTGCCCCGCCCGGACGCCGGCGCCGACCGCTTCTCGATGCTCGACCCGCGAGCGGTGTTCCTGAACTCCGCCGCGGCGCGCCGCCTGGCGGCGAACGGCGCTCCGGCCGAGCTCGTCGTGCAGACCGCGACCGGCCGGCAGCGCCTGCGCATCGCCGGCAGCGTCGCCGCCGCCGGGCCGCCGCTCGCCGTCATGGACATCGCCGGGGCCCAGGTCCTGCTCGGCTCGCTCGGCCGCCTGACGCGCATCGACGTGCGCCTCGCGCCGGGCGCCGACCGCGAGGCACTGCTCGGCCGCCTGGCCCTGCCGGCCGGCGTGCGCGCGGCGGCGCCTAACGAGGCCGGCGAACGCATTTCCAACGTCTCTCGCGCCTACCGCGTCAACCTCACCGTGCTGGCCCTGGTGGCGATGTTCACCGGCGCTTTCCTCGTCTTCTCGATCCTGTCGCTCTCGGTCGCGAAGCGGCAGCAGCAGCTCGCCCTGCTCGGCGTCCTCGGCCTCGGCGCGCGCGAGCGCATGGCGCTGGTGCTGGGCGAATCCGCCCTGCTCGGCCTCGCCGGCAGCGCGCTCGGCCTCGGCCTCGGGGTGGCCCTGGCGGCGACGGCGCTGCGCCTGTTCGGCGGCGACCTCGGCGGCGGCTATTTCCCCGGCGTGGCACCGGCGCTGCGCATCGATGCCGTCGGCGTCGCCGTCTACGGCGCGCTCGGCGTCGTCGCGGCCGTCGTCGGCGGCTGGCTGCCGGCCCGTGCCGCGGCGCGGCTCACGCCGGCACAGGGGCTGAAGGGGCTTGCGGCGAGCGTGCCGAGCGGCCAGGGCCTGCGCGTCGGTGCGGCGCTGATCGGCCTCGGCGCCGGCCTCGCCTTCGTGCCCCCGATCGCCGGCATCCCGCTCGCCGCCTACGCCTCGGTGGCGTGCCTGCTGATCGGCGGCATCGCCTGCGTGCCGGCCGGCGTCGGCCTGGCGCTGGCCGGCATCGCGCCGCCGCGCAATCCGCTGGCGCTGCTCGCGGTCGAGCGCGCCAGGCACCAGCGCGACAGCGCCACGATCGCCGTCGCCGGTGTGGTCGCCAGCCTGGCCTTGTCGGTGGCGCTGACGGTGATGGTGGCGAGCTTCCGCGACGCCGTGATCCAGTGGCTCGACACCATCCTGCCGGCCGACCTCTACGCGCGCGCCGCGGGTGGGCCGCCGGGCAGCGACGTCGCGACGCTGCCGCCGACGCTGCCGGCGCGGGCGCCCGCCATCGCCGGCGTGGTGCGCGCCGAAGCCCAGCGCGTCGTCTCGCTGACGATCGACCCGGCGCGGCCGGCGGTGGCGCTCATCGCCCGGCCGCTCGCCGACCCGGCCGCATCGCTGCCGCTGACCGGCGAGCTAGTCGCCGCACCGCCAGGCGCGACCGCGGTCTTCGCCAGCGAGGCGATGGCCGATCTCTACGGCGCGCGGGCCGGCCGCAGCCTCGCCCTGCCGCTGCCTGACGGCCGCGTCGCCGAAGTGTTCGTGCGCGGCGTCTGGCGCGACTACGCGCGCCAGTTCGGCGCCGTCGTCATCGACGCCGCCGACTGGCGCCGACTCACCGGCGACGAGCGCATCAACGACCTCGCCGTGTGGCTCGCGCCGGACGCGCGCCTCGGCGATGTCGAGGCGGCCCTGCGCGAGCTGTCGAGCGCCGAGGGCTACCACGGCGCGCTGCTCGAGTTCGCCGCGCCGCGCGAGATCCGGGCCACGTCGCTGCGCATCTTCGACCGCAGCTTCGCCGTCACCTACTGGCTGCAGGCGGTGGCGATCGCAATCGGCCTGTTCGGCATCGCCGCGAGCTTCTCGGCCCAGGTGCTGGCCCGTCGCAAGGAGTTCGGCCTGCTCGTGCACCTGGGACTGACGCGGCGGCAGATCGTCGCCGTCGTCGCCGCCGAGGGCGCGGTGTGGACCGGCGTCGGCGCCACGCTCGGCCTGGCGCTCGGCATTTCCGTCAGCGTCGTCCTCGTGAAGGTGGTCAACCCGCAGAGCTTCCACTGGACCATGGACCTGCTCCTGCCGTGGCTGCGGCTTGGTGCCTTGTGCGCCGCCGTCGTCGCCGCGGGAACGCTGACGGCGTGGCTGGCGGCGCGTCAGGCGGCCGGCCGACAGACGGTGCTGGCGGTCAAGGAGGACTGGTAGGCTTGCGCCGGGGCGTGCGGGTCCGACCGCGACCCCGGGGGAATGCACATGAGCGACAGGAAGGCCATTCTCGTCGTCGGCGCCGGCGATGCCACCGGCGGCGCGATCGCCAGGCGCTTCGCGCGCGAAAGCTACGTCGCCTGCGTGACGCGGCGCAATGCCGACAAGCTCGCGCCGCTCGTCGTCGCGATCGAGGCGGCCGGCGGCGAGGCGCACGGCTTCGCCAGCGATGCCCGCAAGGAAGAGGAGACGGTGGCGCTGGTGGAGCGGATCGAGCGCGAGATCGCGCCGATCGAGGTGGCGGTGTTCAACATCGGCGCCAACGTGCGCTTCGGCATCACCGAGACGACGGCGCGCGTCTACTTCAAGGTCTGGGAGATGGCCTGCTTCGGCGGCTTCCTGATGGGCCGCGAGGCGGCGAAGGCCATGCTGCCGCGTGGCCGCGGCACGATCATCTTCACGGGCGCCACCGCGAGCCTGCGCGGGCGCGAAGGATTCGCCGCCTTCGCCGGCGCGAAGCATGCGCTGCGCGCGCTGGCGCAGAGCATGGCGCGCGAGCTCGGGCCGAAGGGCATCCATGTCGCCCACCCGATCGTCGACGGCGCCATCGACACCGAGTTCATCCGCACCGGCTTTCCCGAGCGCTATGCGCTGAAGGACCAGGGCGGCATCGTCGACCCCGAGCACATCGCCGAGGCCTACTGGATGCTGCACCGGCAGCCCCGCGACGCCTGGACCCACGAGCTCGAGCTGCGTCCGTGGCTGGAGACATGGTGAGCGGGTGGCCTTCTCCCACCACGACCGGAGGTGAGCTGTGAGTGTCCCCGTCCAGTTCCTGTTCGACTTCGGCAGCCCGAACGCCTACCTGTCGCACAAGGTCATCCCGGCGATGGAGTCGCGCACCGGCGCCTCGGTCGAGTACGTCCCCATTCTCCTCGGCGGCCTCTTCAAGCTGAGCAACAACCGCTCGCCGGTCGAGGCGTTCGCCGTGATACCGAACAAGCGCGCCTACGACGAGCTCGAGATGCGCCGCTTCATCGCCCGGCACGGGCTCGATGCCTTTCGGATGAACCCGTTCTTCCCCGTCAATACGCTGAAGATCATGCGCGGCTCGATCGCCGCGCAGGAGCTGGGCTGCTTCGCGCCGTACGTGGAAGCGGTGTTCGCCGCCATGTGGGAGGACGGGCGCAACATGGACGACCCGGCCGAGATCGAGGCCGTCCTGCAGGCAGCGGGTCTCGACGCCGACGCGCTCCTCGCGCGTTCGCAGGACGCCGGCGTCAAGGCCCGCCTGCTCGCCAACACGCAGGACGCGCACGAGCGCGGCGCGTTCGGCTCGCCGACCTTCTTCGTCGGCGACGCGATCTTCTTCGGCAAGGACCGCCTGCGCGATGTCGAGGACGAGATCGCCCGCGTCAGCCGGCCTCGAAGCGACCGATCCTGACCGCGGTGCCGCCAGGGTTGAGGTTGCGGGTGCCCGGCATCACCAGCACCGCGTCGTCGTAGGGCGTGACCCAGACGTGGTTGCCGTCCTGCGCGATCGGCGTCCCGGCCTTCGGCACCACGCCGAGCCCGACCGGCGGGACCAGGAAGCGGAAGTCGGCGCTGCGCGCGACGATCGGCACCGTCACCCGGACCAGGCGCTGCAACGGCGGCAACGGCAGGCGGACGCTGGCCTGCACCCAGGCCGGATCGGCCACGCCCGCCAGGCCGAGGAAGCGCACCAGCGTGTCGATGGCGACGCTGGCGGCCGCTGCCTCCCAGTGCTGGCCGCATTCGACGAGGAGCGCGACCCTCGGGCTCGCCGGGTCGCCAAAACCACCGCGCTCGATCATGCGCAGGCCCGCGGGGTGGCCGGTGTCGATCAGCAGGTCGGCGGGCACGCCGAGCCGGCGCGCGAAGGCGACGTTCTTCTCGACCGTGCCGCAGACCATCAGCGGCCGGCAGGGCTCGCTCATGCTGTGGATGTCGAGCATCAGCTCGGCGGTGTCGACGAAGGGGCGCAGCGCCCGAGCGCGGCGCAGCTCGACGCTGTCGCCGGGACCGAAGAGCGCCGCGTCGGACCAGACGCGGTTCAGGTCCTCGTCGACGAAACGGGAGGGGAACGGGTCGCCGGGGTCGAAGCGCGCATAGGCCTCGACGTTGGCGAAGGCCAGCGTCAGGCTGCCGCGCAGCGGGCGAAAGCCCTGCCCCAGCAACCAGTCGAGGGCGATCGCGCCGCAGATCTCGTTGCCGTGCGTCAGCGCCTGCACCATCACCTTCGGGCCGGGCCGGCCGGAGTCGAAGGCATGGACCCAGTCGACGCCGGTGCCGCCGTCCTTCCAGCGGCCGATGTCCGGCGCCTGCAACTCCAGGGGGGGCAGTTCGGTCACGCGTGTCCCGCTCATGCGCCGGGGACGGCGTCGGCCGCCCTGCTCGAGGCGAGCTGACGCTCGAGGCGCGAGCGGTCGGCCAGCAACCGGCCCGTGACCAGGGTGACGATCTGGAAGCCGAACGCAGGATTCTGGAAGTACAGCTGCTGGAAGGTCGTCTCGTCGATGTGCAGCACGGTGCAGTGCGTGGTGCATCGGGCCGTCAGCGTCCGGCGCTTGTCGGGCGCAAAGAAGGCGATCTCACCGAAGAGACGGCCTGCTGCAAGCGACTCGCCGATCTCGACGAATTCGATCGTCCCCTCGGCCAGGAAATACAGGCGGTCGGCGGCATCGCCCTTGCGGAACAGCACCTCGCCCGCCTTCAGGCGCTTCTTGCGCATGTAGGGCTTCAGCCAGACGCCGGACAGGTCGCCTTCGGCCGCCGCCGCGCGCACGCGGCGCGTGAGGCGAACCATCTCGATGGCGCGAAAGATGTTGAGCGTCAGCAGCGCACCGTGCAGCAGCATCATCACGACCGAAGGATGGAGCGCGCCGTAGATCAGGAAGCCCAGGTTGCCGCCCACCGCGAGACAGCGCAGCGGGATCATGGTCTTGACGAAGGAGCTGACGAGCACCAGCGCCGCCGCGACGATGGCCGAACACACGGCGAAGATGCCGATCGGCGTCGACAGCGCCACCGAGAGGTTGGCGGCCACGAGGTCGAAGTATTCCTGCACTGACATGCGTGTGTTTCCCGAGGCACCGGCCGGCGTGGAGGCGTCTTGCAATGTGCCATACCCCCGGGGCGCAGCGGCATACTAGCGGCCATGCCTGCCGATCCGCCCCTGAGCTGCAGCCGCCGGACGGCGCTGGCCCAGGCCCTGGCAGTCGCCGTCGCGTGCGAGCTCGCGCCGCTCCAGGCGTTCGCCGCGCCCCTCGCGCTGACGATCGAGAACGTGACGCGGCTGTACCCGGTCGAGGTCGCGCGCATCGAGACGCCGTCGGACACCGACGCCGTCCAGCGGGCGCTGCGCGGCTGGCCCGGCAAGGTGGCGATCGGCGGCGGCCGCTACAGCATGGGCGGGCAGGTCGCCATCGCTGGCGGCCTGCACCTGGACATGCGGCAGATGAACCGGGTCGTGTGGCTGCGCCCCGCCCAGCGCCGCGTGCGGGTCCAGGCCGGCATCACCTGGCGCGACCTGCAGGACGTGCTCGACCCGGAGGACCTCTCGGTCCGCACGATGCAGAGCTACTCGAACTTCACGGTCGGTGGCGCGGTGTCGGTCAACTGCCACGGCCGCTACGTCGGGCACGGGCCGATCAGCCACTCCGTGCAGGCGCTGCAGCTGGTGCTGGCCGACGGCCGAATCGTCGAGGCGAGCCGGGCCGACAACGCCGAGCTGCTGCGTGCGGCGGTCGGCGGCTACGGCGCGGTCGGGGTGATCACCGAAGTCGAGCTCGATCTCGACGTCAACACCAAGATCGAGCGCCGCATCGAGGACGTGCCCCTCGCCGACTACGCCCGCTACTTCGCCGAGAACGTGCTGAACGACCGTTCGAGCGTCATGCACAACGCCGACCTGGTGCCGCCGCAGTTCGATGCGCCGGTCGCCATCACCTGGCGCCGCACCGACAAGCCGCTGACGCGGCCGCGGCGGCTCGTGCCGCGCGGCCAGAGCTACAAGCTGCAGCGCAACGCCATGTGGGCGCTGACCGAGGTGCCGCTGGCCGGCGGCCTGCGCGACCCGGCGACCGACGTCGTACGGCGCCTTCGGCCGGCAGTCGCCTGGCGCAACCACGAGGCGAGCCTCGACGTGGCCGT
>NZ_JANODC010000497.1:0-23548 GCF_031412495.1 Rhizobacter sp.
CTCTCCGTGCAGGCCGCTTCCGGCAGGAGCGCCGGCGCGACGGTCTGAGGCGTGCCCGCAGCCGCGGCGCTCGCCCGCTGTGGCGACTTAGCGCAGGTCCCTGCGCGCCTCGAAGCCGGTCGCGGGGAAGTCGGTGAACACACCGTCGACGCCGAGCTTCATGTAGTACTGCATCTCGGCCTTCGGATCGGCGAAGCCGTAGCCGCTCGCGTCGTTGCGGAAGGTCCAGGTGTGGACGCGCAGTCCCTTGCGGTGGGCGCGCTCGACGACGCCCGTGCTGCCCTCGACGCGCCGGTCGTTGATCGTGATCGTGCCGTTGCCGGTGCGGTCCACGTTGTCGGCGACCGTGCGCACGAGGTACGGCTTCCACGGGCCGACGCCGTCGGCATAGGTCTTCACGAAGTCCATCCCGGCATCGGTGAGGAGGTCGGAGAACAGGCGCGGGTCGCCGCTGACGACGAAGTCGTACGGCTGGCGGTAGGGGGCGACGAGCGACATCGACCCGTCGGCGTTGACGTCGTCGGCATCGACGAGCTGGATCAGCTTGATGTTCGTCTGCGTGTTGAGGTACTGGAGGTTGGCCACCTCGAAGGACTGGATGAAGACGGGCGCGTCGGCGCTGTTGCCGTAGGCGGCGTGCAGCTTCGCGACCAGCGCGTTCTCGATGGCGTTCGCGCCCAGGACGCCGGCCATGTAGGTGGAGTGCTTGATCTCGGGGTAGATGCCGATCGTGCGGCCGGTGCGCGTGCTTTCCGACTTCGCCAGCGCGATCACCTCGTCGAGCGTGGGAATGGCGTACAGGCCGTTGTACTGCTGCGGCCGACTGCTGCCCGCCTGCACCGCGCGGAGCGTCCGGATCTCGGCGAGGGTGAAGTCGTTGGCGAAGTAGGCCGTCGTCGACCCGCCGTCGACGTTGCGCGTCGCACGGCGCGTGCCCGGGAAGTTCGCGGCCACGTCGGTCGTCGAGTCGAGCATCGGCTCGTGCCGGGCGATCAGCTGGCCGTCCTGGGTCATCACGAGGTCGGGCTCGATGAAGTCGGCGCCTTGCTCGATGGCCAGGCGGTAGCCTTCGATCGTGTGCTCCGGCAGGCTGCCGGGCGCGCCGCGATGGCCGATGACGAGGGGCGCCTTGCCGTCGAGGGTGGCGTAGTCGTCGTCGCTGCCGCCGCAGCTGGCCAGGACGGCGGCGAGCAGGACGAGGGGGATGATCTTCATGATGTGTCTCCGGAGGATTCGAGCATGGCTGCGAATGTAGGCCTGCGGCAAGTCGCCCGCGTGACAACGTGGGTTCAGACCCAGACCTGCAGCACGTAGTCGAACGGCGCCTGGCCGTTAAAGAGGTCGACCCGCTGCAGCCTGATCCGCAGGGCGCCGCCCGCGTCGCGCACCAGGGTATGCCGGTAGCTGCCGCCGAAGTGGCGCACCGCGTCGCGGCGCAGCTCCATCATGTGGAAGCGCGAGCGGACGCGGATCTCGGTGTCCGTCGTCGCCTCGAGAGCGACGTGGCCGACCAGGTGGTTCGTCTCCCACATCGGCGCCTGCGACCAGGCGTTCGGGTGCGAGACACGGCCTTTCCTGATCTCCATCATCAGCTTGTCCTCGGCGAAGATCGAGGGCGAGCCTTCCCACTCGGTCTGCTCCGGCGCGACCGGCATCCAGTACACGCCCTGCGCATCGAAGAGGTCGATCCACGCCTGCCAGTGCTTGCCGTCGAGCAGTTCGGCCTGGGCGTAGAGGAATTGCTCGACCTCTCGCTGCAGGTCCGTGCCTGCACCGGTGGCAGCGACGATCCCGGGGCGCGGCACGGTTTGCGACGTCGGCACCGCCCCGCGCGGCGAGTGGTCCGGCTCGATGCGCTGCGCGCCGGTGCGGGCCTGCTCCTCGTTCTGCTCGATGACGACGTCCTGCGCCAGCAGGTGCGCGAAGTCGGGCCCTGCGCTCGGGATCGACCGGTCCGTGCTCATGTCGCCTCCTGCATGTAGGCCGTCCACGCCTTGAACTGGTTGCGCATCACCGCCTCGGACGTGCCGTGGTTCGAGTAGGTGACGCCGTTGTCCTCGCCGTCGTCGCCGAACCAGCGGTGGAAGCTCACCCAGTCGCCGCCGTTCGACTGCAGGCCCCACTGGCCCTTGGTCCAGTTCTCGAGGTCGTCGGCGTTGATCATCGTCGCCGGCGAGTTGACCAGGTTGTAGTACCAGAGGCTGCGCCGGTAGATCGCCTCGGGGGCGCCCTTCAGGCGGAAGTGCCAGATCTCCGACATCGTCCTGTCCGGGCCGACCGGGCGCAGGCAGCGCAGCTGCTGCAGCGGCGACTGCACCGAGAGGTACGGGTATACGAGCACGTGGTGGATGCTGCGCGAGAGGTACGCCTCCGTCTTCTCCTCGCCGTAGGCCTGCTTCAGCAGCGCCTCGTACTCGAGCGTGTCCGGGTCGCGCGGGCGCAGGCCCATGTAGGCCTTGAGGATGCCGTGGCCGTGCGGGAAGTTGATCGTCTGCACGGCGTCCCACTGCTCGAAGCTCGACGCGAAGGTCGACAGGTAGTGGTAGTAGAGCGGCGCCGCGCCTTGCTCGGCCTTGAGCCGCTTCTCGACGCGGCCGGCCGAGATGCCGGTCGACTGGTGCGTCACCGACGGGTGCAGGGCGTCGAGCTGGTTCTCCATGAAGAACTTCCAGTTCGAGTGCTGCATTACGCGGTGGCAGATCGGCACGACCTCGACCTCGCCGACGGGCGAGCGGTCGCACATGTCGTCGAAGGCGATCCTCGCCTCGCCCAGGAACTCGGCGAGCGTCGGCCCCTCGTCGACCAGGCTGGCGAAGACGAAGCCGCGGTAGCTGTCGACGCGCGGCGCGCGCTTCATGGCGCAGTCCGGGTTGTCCTTCGTCATTCGCGTGCCGTCGTAGCCCTTGGCGAGCGGGATGGCGCGGACGCTGCCGTCAAGATGGAAGCTCCAGGCGTGGTACGAGCAGACGAAGGCGCTGCCGGTGTTGCCCTTCAGGTTGCCGACGAGCTGCACGCCGCGGTGCGGGCAGCGGTTGTAGAGCACGTTCACGCCGCCATCGCCCTGGCGGACCATGATCATCGGCTGCCGGCCGATCGTGACGGCGTGGTAGTCGCCGGGCCTGGGCACCTGCGACTCGTGGCCGCAGTAGACCCAGGTGCGTTCCCAGATCCGCTCCATCTCGCGGTCGAAGATCTGCGGGTCGGTGTAGACGGTCTTGTGGACGCGGTCGGGTTCGACGAGGGTGGTGATGTCCATTTGGTCTCGCGGTTCGCCGCCGGCTGCCCGGCACTGGCGCAACAGTCTAGGACGTCGGGGCCGCGCCGATGCGCCTAACCGAATCTAGCGTCAGGGGAGGTGGGTGGCGATGGTATGCCGCGAGGGTCCGCTGTCACCCCAAGGAGACCATCACGGGGGTGAGCTTGACGCCCAAAAAGCGGGGGGTCGCTGCGCGGTGCAAGCTGCGTGCTCAGTACGTGCCCATGTAGTCCTTCTTGCCGATCGGGACGCCGTTGTGGCGCAGGATGGCGTAGACGGTGGTGACGTGGAAGAAGAACTGCGGCAATCCGTAGTGGGCAAGATAGGCTCGGGCGCCGAACTTCCTTTCCTTGGGCGTGCCAGGGCGCAAGACGATCTCGCGCTCTTCGCTGCCCTCGAACTGTGCGGCCTGCAGACTGTCCAGGAACGACAGGCTTTCCTCCAGCATTGCGGTCAGGTCGGCAAAGCTCTTCTCCTGTCCATCGTTAGCGGGGACGGCCACCCCGGCAAGACGGGCACAAACGCCGCGCGCAAAGTCGGCCGCAATCTGCACCTGCTTCAGCAAGGCAAACATGTCGGGGAACAGCCGCGCTTGCAGGTACGCATCAGGCTCGATGGCGTGGGCGACAGCATGTGCTTCGGCCTTTGCCAGCACGGCATGCATCGCACCCAGCATTTGCTTGAAGACTGGAACCGATTGGATGTACAGGGGTGAGGTCATGGTTCTTGTCCTGTGACGTGGAAGCAAGCGCTGAGACGGCGCGCTGACTCGATTGTCAGGCACGCCACACGTCATCCGCTCGGATGCGCGCAGCGCTTGGGCTTTGCGTGCGGGGTTTCGGGACCTCGGTTGCGGAGAAGGCAGATTCGCTCTGATCGTCGACCTCCAGACCATGCGAGCGGCCTCACCTTGCAGTCGCAGTGAAGACGCGCGCCGGCCGGGGTCTCGCCGCTTGCATAGACTCGCCGCATGACCACCCTCTACCGCGATTTCATCGACCCGGCGCAGATCGACGCCCAGTACAAGGCGAGCGCCGCCGTGCCCGATGCGATGGCGCTCATGCGCGGCTACACCGAGCGGAGCCGGCAGGCACGCGAGCGCCTGCGCTGCAGCCTCGACCTGCCGTTCGGGCCGACCCTCGACGAGACCCTCGATGTCTTCCCGGCCGACGCGCCCGGCGCGCCGGTGTTCGTTTTCATCCACGGCGGCTACTGGCGGGCCTTCACGAGCAAGGACTTCAGCTTCGTCGCGCTCGGCCTGCAGCCGCTCGGCATCACCACCGTCGTCGCCAGCTACTCGCTCTGCCCGAAGGTCACGATCGACGAGATCACGCGCCAGGCCCGCGCCGCCGTGGCCTGGACGCTGCGGCGCAGCGACGTGCACGGCGGCGACCCGGCGCGCGTGGCGGTGGGCGGCCACTCGGCAGGCGGCCACCTCACGGCGATGTGCCTGCAGGCGCGCTGGGCCGAGGACTACGGGTTGCCGGCCGACCCGATCGAGGCGGCCGTGCTGGTCAGCGGCGTCTACGACATCGAGCCGCTGCGGCACAGCTACCTGCAGCCCGACATCCAGCTCGACGACGGCATCGTCCGCCGCAACTCGCCGCTCTTCGCCGTCCGGCCGTGCCGCACGCCGGCGCTCATCACGTGGGGCGCCGAGGAGAGCACGGAGTTCCGGCGCCAGTCGGAGGAACTGCACGCCGCGTGGCAGGGCGCCGGCAACGCGTCCGAGCTGCTGCCGCAGGCCGGCGCCAACCACTTCACCGCCATCGACGGCTTCGCTGATCCGGCCAGCCCGCTCTGCCGGTGGCTGGCCGACAGGCTGTCGGCGAAGGGGTGAGCCGAAGGCCGCGCGACGCGGCCCTTCTCGCTCAGGTACCGATCACGCCGCCATCCGCCTTGCGGATGACCACCGTCGCCGAGCGCGGCCGGCCGCCGGGGCGGTAGTCGGGCCAGGCCGAGAACTTGCTCGGCTCGGCCGGGTCGCTGCGGTCGCTCGGCGTCTCGCCCGGATGCTGGATGTTGATGAACATCGTCGTGCCGTCCGGGGTCAGGGTGCAGCCGGTCACCTCGCAGTTCACCGGGCCGGTCAGGAAGCGCCGGATCTCGCCCGTCGCCAGGTCGCAGGCCAGCATCTGGTTGTTGCCGATGTTGCGGAACTCGCCCTTGTACATCTGCGTCGCGTGCGCGTCGGTCTGGATCCACAGCACGCCGCGGGCATCGA
The DNA here is from genome assembly GCF_031412495.1 of Rhizobacter sp. GTDB lineage: Bacteria > Pseudomonadota > Gammaproteobacteria > Burkholderiales > Burkholderiaceae_C > Schlegelella_A. The sequence continues at coordinate 5,481 of NZ_JANODC010000497.1, forward strand.
AGGCGAGGCCGTCCGGGCAGCCGAAGATGTCGCCCTTGACGTTGCCCTTCGCCTCCGGGCGATCGTTGGCCGGGTCGCCGGCGAAGACGAAGTGGTTCCAGCGGAAGGCGAGCGCGTCGAAGTCGCCGTCCTCCTTCCAGCGGATCACCTCGCCCATGGTGTTGTTCGCGTGCGGATTGGCGGCGTCGGGCCCGGGCATGCCGGCGGCGCCGCGCGAGCTGTTGTTGGTGAGCGTGCAGTACACCTCGCCGGTCCGCGGATCGATGGCGAACCATTCCGGCCGGTCCATCTTCGTCGCGCCGAGGAGGTCGCTGGCCTGCCGGCTCTTGATGACGACCTCGCCGGCGTCGGCGAAGCCGTTCGCGGCCGTCAGCGGGCCGTCGCCGTGGACGAGCGGGATCCAGCGGCCGCTGCCGTCGGCATCGAAGCGGGCCACGTGCAGCGTGCCGTGATCGAGGAGCTCGGCGTTGGCCTTGGCCCCACCGGGCCGGACGCGGTCGCGGCTGACGAACTTGTAGATGTATTCGAAGCGCGCGTCCTCGCCGGAGTAGACGACGGCGCGGCCGTCCTTCGTCAGGCCGACCCACGCGCCCTCGTGCGCGGCGCGGCCCAGCGCGGTGCGCTTGACGGGCGTGCTGGTCGGGTCGAACGGGTCCATCTCGACGATCCAGCCGAAGCGGTTGGGTTCGTTCGGGTGCCTGGTCGCGTCGAAGCGCTCGTCGTGCTCGTTCCAGCGGTAGCTGCTGCGCTCCCGCAGGCCCCAGCGCCGCTGGTGCTCGTCCATCTTCGCGCCGGCGGCGAAGTAGTTGGCGAAGTTCTCCTCGCCGCTGAGGTAGGTGCCCCACGGCGTGCCGGCGCTGGCGCAGTTGTTAATCGTGCCGAGCACGGTCCGTCCGGCCGGGTCGGCGGCGGTCTTCATCAGCGCGTGGCCGGCGCCGGGGCCGCCGACCGACATCGGCGTCGTTGCGGTGAAGCGGCGCGCGTAGCTCGATGGCCGCACCATCTGCCAGCGGCCGTCGATCAGCGCCACCTCGATCACCGACAGGCCGTGCGCCGCCTGCGCCTTCTTCACCTTCTCGGCGGTCCAGGTCCGGAAACCATCGGCGTGGAGCAGGCCGTCGTCGGTGTACTCGTGGTTCATGGCGAGCAGGCCGCGCGTGCTGCCGGCGAGCGGGTAGAAGACGATGCCGTCGTGGTGCATCCCCATCTGCAGCGCCTGCTCCTCGGCCGTGTGGCTGGCGTCCCCGCGCCAGGCCGGCATCGCGCCGGCGATGCCGACCGGCTCGCCCCAGCCGGCAATGACCTGCGCGACATAGCCCTCCGGGACGACCAGGGTGTCGGCGCTGGTCGCCGGCACTGCCTTGAAGCCGAGCCGGGGTCCCTGGCGGCCGATGCTGGCGCAGCCCGCGGCCAGCGCCCCGAACAGCGCGCTCGCCGCGACGCCCATCGACGCCTGCAGCACCTGGCGCCGCGACGGGTTCGAAAGCGAGCGCAGGGTGGGGTTGGACGAGCGGTTGCTGTCCTCCATGGTGTCCAAGTCCTTGGCCACGGCGGTCTCCTGGTTCGGCCGCGGCGCATCGGGGCAAGCGTGTGCTCGCGTGTCCTCGTGCGTGCGTGCCGTTGGCCGGGGCATGCTATGCCACCGTCGCGCAGCCGGGCCGGCGCAGAGCCCTACCTACAATCTTCGATCGCTCCTCCGTTCCCGCCCATGCACGTCCACGCTTCGGTCTTCAAGGCCTACGACATCCGCGGCATCGTCGGCCAGACCGTCGACGAGGCTTTCTCGGAACACCTCGGCCGCGCCTTCGGCACCGACGCATTGGCCGAAGGCGAGAAGGCGGTGGCCGTCGGCCGCGACGGGCGCCTCTCGGGGCCTGCACTGTCGGCGGCGCTGCGCCGCGGCCTCGCCTCCACCGGGCTCGATGTCGTCGACCTCGGCGCCGTGACGACGCCCATGCTGTACTACGTCGCCGCGACGCGGGCGACGCACGGCTGCTCGAGCGGGATCGAGGTCACCGGCAGCCACAACCCCAAGGACTACAACGGCTTCAAGATGGTCCTCGGCGGCCGCGCCATCCATGGTGACGCCATCCAGCGCCTGCGCGAGCGCATGCAGCGCGAGGACTACGCGAGCGGGCGGGGCCGCATCGCCGCGATGGACATCGAAGCGGAGTACTCGGCGCGGATCGCCGGCGACTGCCGCCTGGCCCGGCCCATGACGATCGCCGTCGATTCCGGCAACGGCATTCCGGGCGCCTCGGCCCCCGGTGTCCTGCGCGCGCTCGGCTGCACCGTGCACGAGCTGTATTCCGAGGTCGACGGCGACTTCCCGAACCACCACCCGGACCCGAGCAAGCCGGAGAACCTGGCCGAGCTGATCCGCCTGGTGCAGCACGGCGACGCCGAGATCGGCCTCGCCTTCGACGGCGACGGCGACCGGCTCGGCGTCGTCACCAAGGACGGCGCGATCATCTACCCCGACCGGCAGCTGATGCTGTTCGCGCGCGACGTGCTGAAACGGCAGCCCGGCGCGACGATCCTCTTCGACGTCAAGTGCTCGCAGCGCCTCGCGCCGCTCATCCGCGAGGCCGGCGGCACGCCGCTGATGTGGAAGACCGGGCACTCGCTCGTCAAGGCCAAGATGCGCGAGATCGGCTCGCCTCTCGCGGGCGAGATGAGCGGCCACATCTTCTTCGGCGAGCGCTGGTACGGCTTCGACGACGCCACCTACACCGCGGCGCGACTGCTCGAGATCCTGAGCGCCAGCGCCGACCCGAGCGCCGTCCTCAACGAGCTGCCGGACAGCTTCTCGACGCCGGAGCTCAACGTCGCCTGCGCCGAGGGCGAGCCGGCCGAGGTCGTGGCCCGGCTGCGGAAGGAAGCCCGCTTTCCCGGCGCCCGCGAGATCGTCACCATCGACGGCGTGCGCGTCGAGTACGAGGACGGCTTCGGCCTGATCCGCGCGTCGAACACGACGCCGGTCCTCGTGCTGCGCTTCGAGGGCGCCACGCCCGCGGCGCTGGCGCGCATCCAGCGCGACGGCATGGCCGCGCTGCGGGCGGTGAAGCCGGACGCGCGGGTCGCGGCCGCGGCGCATTGAAGACAGGGCCGGCGCGCACTCGCGCCGGCCTGCGGTCGTGCGCGTCCTGATCGTCAAGCTGTCGTCGCTCGGCGACGTGGTGCACGCGCTGCCGGTCGTCGCCGATCTGCGCGCGGCGCATCCCGCCGTGGCCATCGACTGGGTCGTCGAGCCGGGATTCGCGCCGATCGTGCGGCGCTGCCGGGGGGTCGCCGAGGTGATCGAGTGCCCGTTGCGTCGATGGACGCGAAGCGGCCTGTGGCGGCGCAGCGTCCGCGCCGAGATGGCGGCCTTCCTGCGCCGGCTGCGCCGCGACCGCTACGACGCCGTCCTCGACCTGCAGGGGCTGACCAAGTCGGTGCTCGTCGCGCGGCTGGCGCGCGGGCCGAGCTTCGGCCTCGCCAACCGCACCGAGGGATCGAGCCACGAGTGGCCGGCGCGATCGTTCGTGGACACCGCCATCCGGGTCGAGCCGCGCAGCCACGCCCTCGACCGCTCGCGCGAGCTCGTCGCCAAGGCGCTCCGCACGCGGGTCGACACGCGGCCGGATTTCGGCCTCGCCGCGGATGGGGCGACGGTCGCCGCCGCGCCGCGCAGCGTCGCCTTCCTGCACGGCAGCTCGCGCGCCGACAAGCTCTGGCCGGAAGCGTACTGGGTCGAGCTCGGCCGGCGCCTGATCGGCGACGGCGCCTCGGTCGCACTGCCGCAGTCGAGCCGCGAGGAGAAGGAGCGCGCCGAGCGGATCGCGGCCGCGCTCGGGCCGGCGGCCGCGGTCTGGCCGTCGCTCGACCTCGGCGCCTTCGCCGACCGGCTCGCCGCGTCCGGCGGTGCGGTCGGCCTCGACAGCGGGCCGAGCCACATCGCCGTCGCGCTCGGCCTGCCGCACGTGCAGATCTACAACTTCCCGACCGCGTGGCGGACCGGGCCGCAGGCGCGCCACGGCGCCCGGCACCAGCGCTCCATCGAGGCTCGGCCGACGCCATCGGTCGACGAGGTGCTGGCGGCGTGGCACGCCGTGACGGCGCGCCCCTCCGCATCGGCCGGCAAGTTGCCGTGAGCGACGGCCCGCCGCTGCACCAGCGCCTGGCCCGCGCCGCCTATTCGGCGCTGTTGCGGCTCCTGGTCCCGGCGTACTGGCTGCGCCTGCACTGGCGCGCCCGCCGCGAGCCGCTGTACGGCGAGCACATCGGCGAGCGCTTCGGCTTCTATCGCAGCGACGCGGCGCGGGGCGCGCTCTGGATCCACGCCGTGTCCCTCGGCGAGACCCTGGCCGCGACGCCGTTGATCGCGGCATTGCGGCGGGCCCGGCCCGGCCTGCGCCTGCTGCTGACGCACGGCACCGCGACCGGCCGCGCCGCCGGCGCGCCGTTGCTGGGCGCCGGCGATGCGCACGCATGGCTGCCCGTCGACACGCCCGGCGCGGTGCGCCGCTTCCTCGACCACTTCCAGCCCGTTGCAGGCGTCCTCCTGGAGACCGAGATCTGGCCGAACCTGCTCGAGCAGGCGCGCCGCCGCTCGCTGCCGATGTTCCTGGCCAATGCCAGGCTCAGCGAGCGCAGCCGCCGCCGCGGCGCCCGCGTCGACCTCCTGCTCCGGCCGGCGTTCGAGAGCCTGGCCGCGGCGCTGGCGCAGACGGACGCCGACGCCGAGCGCCTGCGCTCGGCCGGCGCGCGCGAGGCGATCGTTACCGGCAACGTCAAGTTCGACGTCGAGCCCGACCCGGCGCTGCTGGCGCGCGGAGGGCAATGGAAGGAAGGAATCGACCGACCGGTGGTGCTCGCCACCTCGACCCGCGAAGGCGAGGAGGCGACGCTGCTGGCGGCGTGGCGGAACCTGGCGACACCGGCCCCGCTGCTCGTCATCGTTCCCCGCCATCCGCAGCGCTTCGATGCGGTCGCCGAGCTCGTCGTCGCTGCGGGGTTCACCTCGTCGCGACGGAGCGGCTGGGGCGACAGGCCGCCGCCGGGCGCGGCGGGCGCGGAGGTCTGGCTCGGCGACTCCATGCGCGAGATGCCCGCCTGGTACGCGCTTGCCGACGTCGCCCTGCTCGGAGGCAGCTTCGCACCGCTGGGTGGGCAGAACCTGATCGAGGCGGCAGCGTGCGGCTGCCCGATCGTCATCGGGCCGCACACCTTCAATTTCGCCGAGGCGGCCGAGCTGGCGCTGGCTGCGCGGGCGGCGCTGCGCGTGTCGGACATGGCGGCGGGCGTGGCGGCGGCCGTGGCCCTCACCCGGCCGGACGCCGCGTCCGACCGGGATGCGCGGTCGAGAGGTGCGCTGGCTCTTTCGCAGGCTCACCGCGGCGCCGCTGACCGGATGGCCGCGCGCGTCGCGGCGGCACTACCGCCGTAGCTCGGCGAGCAGGGCGCGGGCGTGCAGCAGGTCGGCGGTGTCGAGGCCTTCGCTGAAGCCGGCGCAGTGGCCTGCCAGCAAGGCGTGCGCACGCGGTTCGTCACCACCGCGCGCCCAATGGCGGGCCAGCGCCGTCGCAGCACGCAGTGCGAGACTGCGCGCGCCCTGCGACTCGGCGATGGCCAGCGCAGCAGCGAAGAACGCTTCGGCATCGGCGCAGCTTGCCGGCTCGCCCTCGTGCAGGGCGAGCTCGCCTTGCACCCGCACGGTTTCGGCGGCGTTGCGGGCGCGGCTCGCGCGGGCGAGCAGATCGCTCGAGCCGGCCAGGGTGGCGCGCGCCAGGTCGGGGCGACCCATGGCCAGCTCCGACTCGGCCAGGAGGTAAAGCCAGCTCGTCGTGCCGACCACACTGCCGAGACCTTGCATGGTCTCGATGGCGGCCCGCATCGCTGCCATGCCGGTCTCGAGGTGCCCCTGTCTCGCTTCGACCAGGCCGACCATGAACTCGCCCCAGACTTGCCAGTAGGTCAGGCCATGCTCGGCGCTGAGCGCACACTGGCGCCGGCCGAGAGCGGCTGCTTCAACGGCCTCGCCACGGAGCCAGCGGACCCAGCTCGCGTGGCCCAGGAGCAGCGCCTCCGTGTGCACACTGGTGTCGTCGCCGATCGCGGCCAGCGATCGCTCGGAGCAGAGGAGGGCCTGGTTCGGCTCGCCGAGGTACCAGAGCACCCACGACAGATACGCCAGCAGGCGGGGTGCCTCGCGCCGGTACGACGCCCCTGCGCCCGTCATGGCCAGCGCGCTGTCGATGCGGGCGCGGGCGGCAGCGAATTCACCCTGGTGGAGCTGGGTGTGGCCGAGCTTGGCGAGGGCATCGAAGACCAGGCCCTCGTCGGCCTGGGCGCTCGCCCGCGCCAGCAGGTCCTCGGCAGCGGCGCGCGCGCGGTCGAGTTCGGCACGCGAGAACCAGACGTTCCAAAGGCCCCGCTGGGCACGATCGACGTCCCGGGGCCGGCCGGACCGACGGCCGAGAAAGAGCGCGCGCTCGTAGCTCGCTTCGACTTCGGCTGAGGCATAGCCCTGCACCGTCATCAGGGCGGCGCCGAGCGGCAGGAGGACCGCCAGCTCGTCTTCGTCGCGCCGGGCGGGCGGCAGGCCCGGGGCCAGCGCGAGGGCGCGCCGCATGTGGCCGATGCCTTCGCCGTAGGCGCTGCGCGTCAGGGCGCTGACGCCTGCGAGGCGCGAGTACTCGAAGCTTCGCCGGGCGTCGCCGGCGGCTTGGAAGCGCATCGCCAGCTCGGCGGCGATGTCCGCGCATTGGGCACCGAAAGCCTCTTCCTGGGCCAGGCCGATGCGTCTCTGCCAGTCGGCGCGCCGGCCGTGCGGCACGCGCTCGAAGGTGCCTTGCCAGTAGAGCGCGTGCAGGAACCCGAAGCCTGCCGACTGCGTGCCGTCGGGCCAGGCCAGCGGCGCCCGGACGCGCAGGAAGCGGCCTGACAGGGCCAGCCGCGTGCAGCGGTCCTCGATGCCCGCCAGGTCGCTCTGCAGCGCCGCCGCAAGGTGCGCCGCAGCGAAGTCGGTGCCGGCGACGGCGGCCGCCTCGACCAGGCGGCGGTCGTCTTCATCCAGCCGCTCGATCTGCGCATGCACGAGACGACGCAGGTCGTCGGGCAGGCCATCGCCGAGCTCGGCGACGCTGCCGCGCAACTTCCAGGCGCCGTCGCTCTCGACCAGACGGCCGCTCCGGAGCAGGTCGTCGACCATGGCGACGGTGAAGAGGGCATTGCCGTCGGTGCGCCGATGCAGGAAGGCAGCGAGCGCGGCGAGCGGCAGCTGCGATGCGCTGCCGAAGCGGGCACGCAGGTACCGGGCGAGGGCGGCCTGGTCGAGCCGAGCCAGCGCGAGCGGCATGGCCTGGCCGCGCTGCGCGAGCTGCAGGGCCAGCCCGTGCAGCGGCGCGGCGCCCACCTGCGCGTCGGCCGGGCGAAAGCTGGCGATCAGCAGCAGGCGCGCCGGCTCGCGCCGGCCGGCCAGGAACGCGATCACGGCCAGGCTCGACGGGTCGCTCCAGTGCAGGTCTTCGAGCCAGAGGACGATGGGCCGGTCGGCGGCGAGGACCTCGAGCGCCTGGGCGATCTCGCGCAGCATGCGCTGGGCGCTGCCCTCGGCCGTGGCGCGGCGCATCGACTCGGCGTCGGCGTCGTGCGCCAGCCAGGGCAGCTGCGCCATCCAGGCCGGTGCGTAGCGGAGCAGCACCTCGCGCATGCGATCGGTGCCGACCTCACCCGCCAGGTGCTCGAGCGCCTCGAGGATCGGCAGGTAGGCCTCGCCGGTGCCGTACTGCTCGACGCAGCGGCCCTGGGTCGTGCGGACCTCGGTGCGGGTGTCGGGCCGGCGCAGGAAGGCCTCGACCAGGGCGGTCTTGCCGATTCCCGCCTCGCCCGTCACGAACACCGTCTGGCGCTTGCCCGCGCGGGCGCCTGCGAGCGCCTCGCCGAGCAGCGCGAGCTCGCTGTCGCGGCCCACGAAACGCGGGTCGATCGCGGCGGCCCGTTCCGGCGGCTCGGGTGTCGCCCGCTCGAGCGACACCAGCGCCACGAAGCGAAAGCCGAGGCCGTGCGCGGTGGCGATGTAGCGCGGCGCCGCCGCGTCGTCGCCGAGCGCGACGCGCAGCTCGCGGATGGCGCGTGACAGGGCGGCATCGGTGACGACGGTGCCGGCCCAGACGATGTCGAACAGCTCGGCCTTGGTGAAGAGCTTGCCCGGCCGCGAGAGCAGGGTGGCCAGCAGCGCGAACGACTTGCGCGTGACGGCGACGACTTCCCCGTCGCGCCGCAGCTGGTGCTCGGCGGCATCGGCCTCGAAGGGTCCGAAGCGCCAGAGCGCGGGGCCGGTCCCCTTCATCGAGCGATGCGGGGAAGCGAACCCGGTGCCATCGATGTCAGAAAGAACTCAGGGCGATGTCGTGACCGGGACGACGACCGGCTAGAGCATGCGGGCCAACGGTGGGGATGCAGCATGACGAAGATCGGAGGTGGGGCAGCGGCGCGAGGCGGTTGGCTGGGGAAGGTCAGGCTCGTTGCCGTGGCCACCATTCTGACGGCGCTCGCGTCGTGCGGCGGCAATCTGGCGGGTTGCGCCGAGTGCGCCGTCGAGGACTTCAGGTTCTACAGCTCGACGTGGCTTTCCGCCGATCCCGGCGGCGTCACTGTCAATCCCGGCGAGGAAGCGACGGCCTTGGTGACGGTCGGATGGGACGACAGCCTCTCCCTCGGCAACACCGCCATCCGGGGGTTCACGGACGTTTTCATCGTGCCGCCGACGTCAGGCGTGACGCTGACCCCCGCGGCCGGGACCTGCGTCATCCCGTCCGGCGTTTCGCCATCCGCGGCGCGTTGCAAGACGTTCCGGCTGCGCGTCAGCGCCGATGCCATTGCCGCTGGCGTGCACCAGGTGACCCTGTCCGCGATCTGGTCGCGCGGGTCCCCCCCCGAGCCGAACGATCCGAGGACGATCGAGCGCGTCGAAACCTTCCAGGTGACGCTGGTGTCGCCGCCCCCAGTCGTCGCGCCCGACTTCCAGATCGTCGTCAACGCCGCGCCGGGCAGTGCCTACGCCACCGTCGCGACCTTGCCCGTCACGATCACCCGCGTCGGCGGCTTCGCCGAGGCCGTGACGCTCGAATACATGCCGCTGGCCAGCGGCGTCGGCGGCGCCTTCGTCGCCGAGCCGGTTCCGACCGACAGCCGCAGCCTCACGCTGCGGATCCCGGCCCGTTTCGCCGGCGGCGGCCGCGTCGACCTGCGGGTGAGGGCGACGGCGGCCGGGGGCCGGACGAGGACGCTCGACTTTCCGCTCTTCATCGAGCCGCTGCTTCGCCTCGAGCTGCAGCCGACCGCCGCCTCGCTGTCGACGGCGGCGCCCTTGCGGGTGGAGGTCGGCGTCACGCCCGGTACTGCGTTTCGCACCACCAGCCTGGGCACGGTCGGGCTCTCGCTCGTGCCGCCGCCGCCGCCGCCGCCGCCGGAGCTGCCGCAGCCGACCTTGCCGCCCGGCGTCACGCACCAGTTCCTGCCCGACGCGACACCGGTGGCGCCGGTCCTGCCGATCCAGAAGGTGTGGCGCACGCTGCAACTCGTGACGAACGGCGTGCCCAGCGCGATGGGCCAGCTCACCATCCGCGCCACGGCGGTCGACCTGCCCGCAGACGTCTTCGGGGTCAAGCCGTTCGTCGACGTCACGCTCGACCTGAGCGTGCAGCCCGGCCAGCTCTGGCAGTTCGTGGGCAACAACCTGACCTACGGCACGCGGGAGGCCGACACCATCGGCATCGGCATGCAGAGCGACAACCGACCGGCGTTCGCCTGGTTGGAATCGAGCGGGAATACCGTGTACATGCGCCGCTTCGACGGCACGACCTTCGCCGCGTCGCCGCCCCGGGTCGACCTCGGCGCCGGCCCCTTCGTGCCGGGCCTGCGCCCCACCGGAGGCATCGACGACGCGAGCTTCGCGCTGAGCTCGACCGACACCGGCCACGTCGCCTTCACGTACGAGGGTGCCACGCGACTCGCGCTCGGCCGTGCCGGCCGTGCCGCCGTGGAGTGGAGCATCGGCCCGCCGCTCGTCGTCGGCAATCCCGCCAACGGCGCCACCCCCCGGGTCCGCTCGCCGCGCGTCGCCACCGGGCCCGCCGACGCCGTCGTGGTCGCCTACATCCAGGAAGCGAACGCCTCCACGACGGAGGGCGGCGTGCTGCAGGTGGCGTGGGCCGGAGGCAGCAGCCTCCTCTTTCCTCTGCCGACGGCACTGTCCGGCGGCTCGCTGAACGCCAGCCCGACCGCCAGCGTCAAGCGTCACGCCACAGCGCTGGCCCTGCGCGCCGACGGCAATCCCTGGGTCGCCTGGATCGAGCAGCCGACAAATCGGATGCTCCCCGACCGCCTCTGGCTGCGCGGCTACAACGGCACCGAATGGGATTTGCCGATCCCCGTGCCGACGGCCGCAACCGGTCCGGTGGGCTCGTCGGTGCAACTGCTCGTCGAGCCTTCGGGGATGGTCGTCGTCGCCTGGCTCGAGAGCGGCACAGCGCAGTTGAAGGTGGCGCGCTACGACCCCGCCGGCCAGTCCTGGACGCAGCTCGGCAACACGAACAACGCGAGCGGCGCGCTGAACGTGACCGCCTCCTTCACGGCGGCCGACGTGCATCTGGCGCGCCAGCCGGACGGCCGTCTGCTGGTGACGTGGACCGAAGGCGGTGCCGACCAGCGGGTCTGGATCAAGCGGCTGGAGGCGAACGGGGCGTGGACCTTGGTGGGCACCACCGTCAGCCCGTTCGACCGGTATGCGAAGACGCCGCGCATCGTCAGCGATGCGAACAACCGGCTCTACGTCGCCTGGGCCACCTACGCCGCCGGGCAGAACCCGGGAACCCTCAATCCCTACGCCGAGATCGACGTGGCGCAGTGGATCTTCCCGTGACCCGCTCTCCATCGAAATACGGACTCGACATGACACACCGACTTGCCTCGTCGCGCATGGCCCGGGCGGGCCTTGCCGCGCTTGCTGCCCTCTTCATCGTCGCCTGCGGCGGCTCCGACGACGAGCCATCGTCAGGCCCCACGACGATGACGGTCGGCGCCGCCGGCGGCACGCTCGACGGCCCGGGGGGCAGTCGGCTCGTGTTGGCGGCCGGTGCCGTGGCGCAGGCCACCTCGGTCGGCATCGCGCAAAGCGACGCCGGTGCACCGGCGCTGCCGGTCGGCGCAGCCAGCGTCGGCGAAGTCTTCGCGCTGACCCCGCACGGCACCGCCTTCGCCGTGCCGGCGACGATCCGCGTGCCCTTCGACCCCGGTCGGCTCGGCCCCGGTGAAGTGCCGACGCTCTGGAAGACGAACGCCGCGCAAACCGGCTGGGAGCAGATCGCAGGTGCCACCGTGTCCGACAACGCGATGCAGGCGCAGATCACGGGCTTTTCATGGGTCGTCGTCGTCACGCCACTCTTGCCGCCATCGATCAGCGTGCATCCGGCACCGCAGTCGGTCACGGCGCCGGCGACGGCGACCTTCGCCGTCGGCGCGACCAGCTTCGTCAATTCCGGCCCCCTCGCCTACCAGTGGCGACGCAACGGCGCGGCCATCGCCGGCGCGACCGGCCCGACCTACACCACAGGGCCGACGACCGTGGCGGCCGACAACGGCGCCGTCTACAGCGTCGATGTCAGCAATGCCGTCGGCACGACCCCCAGCGGCAGTGCTGCGCTGAGCGTCGCGGCGACACCGGTCACGACGGCGACGCTCACGGTCAGCGTCACGCCCGCCAGCAGCGGCACAGTGACCAGTGCCCCGGCCGGGATCACCTGCGGCGCCGACTGCACCGAGAACTACCTGATCGGCACCGCCGTGACCCTGACCGCCACGCCCGCAGCCGGCTTCGCCTTCTCCGCATGGAGTCCGAACTGCCCGGGCGGCGCCGTGACGATGAGCGCAGGCATGGCGTGCACTGCCACGTTCGTCGCCGCGCCGGTGGCCCCCGCCGCCTTCGGCCGGATCTCCGCCGGCGGCCGCTTCTCGCTCGCCGTCACGGCCGCCGGCGTGGCGCATTCCTGGGGCAACGACTCCGCCGGCCAGCTCGGCAACGGCGGTCCGGTAGCGAACCAGAGCACGGCAGCGCCGATTCCGGCGCTGACGAACGTGGGCTCGGTCAGCGCCGGCCACGAGTACCCGAGCGTCGCCGTGCTGGGTGACGGCACGGCCTGGGCCTGGGGCTATCGCGGCAACGTCGATTGCGATGTCGGCACGGTCGCCTTGCCGTTCCCGGTCGCGGGCGCAGCGAACATCGTCGCCGCGAGCACCGGCTCGGACCATACCCTGCTGCTCCGCGCCGACGGTGCGGTGCTGAGCTACGGCTGCAACCACCAGGGGCAGCTCGGCCGCGCGGTGACGGGCGGGGGCAACGCGCCGAGGGAGCCGGCGAGCGTCGTCGCCGGGCTGCCGGCCGTCGTCGCGGTGGCAGCCGGCCGCTTCCACTCGCTCGCGCTCGATGCCACCGGCCGCGTCTGGTCGTGGGGCGTTAGCGGCCCCGGCAGTCTCGTCAACCCGAACCCTTCGCCTGCGCTCGTCCCCGGGCTCAGCGGCATCGTCGCCATCGCCGCCGCGGCCGAGCACGCGATCTTCCTGAAAAGCGACGGCTCGGTCCTCGCCTGGGGCTCGAACCGCAACGGCAAGCTCGGCGACGGCACGGAGATCGATCGCATGGCGCCGACGCCGACCTTGCTGACCTCGCGCATCACGGCCATCGCCGCCGGCGGCGACAACTCGCTGGCCCTTCGCGACGACGGCCTGGTGCTCTCCTGGGGAATCAACGAGACCGGCCAGCTCGGCAGCGGCTCGTCGTCGCCCGGATTCCGGCCGCAGCCGGCACCGGTCACCGGCCTGAGCAACGTCGTGGCGATCTCGATGGGCGCCGGCCTCGGCCACGCGCTCGCGCTGCGTGGCGACGGCAGCGTCTGGTCCTGGGGCCACAACAACGCCGGCCAGCTCGGCGACGGCAGCACGTCCGCGCGCCTGGCACCGGTGCAGGTGACCGGGCTGAACCTCAATTGAGCGCCACGCGTCGCCTCTCGCGCCGCGGCGTTCTCGCCTTGTTCGGGGGTCTCGCCATGACCACGCCTCTCGCCCCCTGCGCCGCGGCCGAGGCGCCGCCGCGCGACGTCCATTTCAACGGTGCGCCGCTCGACGCCGCCGGCTGGCAGACGCTGCGCCAGATCGAGGCGCACATCGGCCCGGTGCCGGCCGGGCGCTACTGGTACGACAGCGCGAGCGGCGGCGCCGGCGTCTGGGGCGGCCCGGCGGCGGCGTACCTGGGGCCGGGCCTGCGCCTCGGCGGCCGCCTGCCCGCAGCGGCCTCGGGCGGCGGCGACGGGCGGCTGACCGGCGTATTCGTCAACGGCCGCGAACTGCATCCGACCGATGTCGCCGGCCTGCGCCATGTGCTGGGCAACGTGGGGTCGGGCCGCTGGTGGTGGGACGCCGCCGGCAACGTCGGCCGCGAAGGCGGACCGGCGGCCTTCAACTTCTACTGGGTGGTGCAGCAGCGTCAGGCCGCCGGGACGTCGACGTACCGCCGGGGCGCCCGTGCCGGCGAGAGCACGTACGTCGGCAGGGGCTGTGCCGCGGTGCACGGCCGGCTGCGCGCCAGCGACGACAGCAGCAGCTACTCGTACTACGTCGGCTGCTGAGCCTCAGCCGCGCAACAGCTGCAGCGGCTTCACGCCGGCGCTGTCGGGAAAGACCTCGGCATCGAGCCGCTTCGACGCGATCTGCAGGTGCTCGCCGAGCACGCCCTTCAGCACCGCGCGCAGGTCGGTCGTGATGCGCAGGTCGCGCCCTTCGAAGCGCTGCGCCCTGGCGAGGCCGGGCCAGTCGGCGACGACGCGGCCACCGCGGACCGCACCGCCGAGCACGAAGGCGGTGCCTCCCGTGCCGTGGTCGGTGCCGAGCGTGCCGTTGATGGCGACCTCGCGCCCGAATTCGCTGGCCACGACGACGACGGTGCGCTCCCACATGCCGCTCGCGAGAAGGCCGGCGCGCAAGGTCGCCAGGCCGCCGTCGAGCACGCGCAGGCCGCCGGCGAGGGCGCCGTTCGGGTTGGCCTGGTTCGCGTGCGTGTCCCAGCCGCCGAGCTCGAGGACGGCGACCTGCGGTCCGTTGCGCTCGCCGAGAAACTCGGCGGCGCGCTGGGCGAGGCCGCGGAAGCTGCCCGGCGCGGTCGCGCCGCCGCTCATCGCTGCCCCGGCGTCGTCGCCGCTGTCGGTGGCGCGCGGAACGCGGTCGAGGTGGAGGATGCGGGCCCGCTCGAGGGCGGTCGAGAGGCCGGGGTCGGCGGCGTACATGCGCTGCAGGCGCGCGACCAGGTCGGCCGAGGGAGGCGGGAGCAGCGACGGCGCCCAGGTGTCGACGACGGCTTCGCCACGCAGGACCAGCGGCACGGCCGTGCTCAGCGCCACGCCCTTGGCGCTGCTGCCGCCGAGCGCCCGGCCGAGCCAGCCGGTGCCCAGCTCGTAGGGGCGGGCGCCGCCGCTTTCGAGCACCTGCTGCGCGTCGAAGTGGGAGCGTTCGCGATAGGGCAGCCCGACCGCGTGGATCAGCGTCGCCTCGCCCCGCTCGTAGGCCGCGTGCAGGCCGGCGAGCTGCGGGTGCAGGGCGAAGGTGGCGTCGAGCGGCAGCGGTGCGGCAGCGAACCGGCCGAGCAGTCCACGCGCCGCGGCGAAATCGGGGTCGCCGACGGCGGGCACTGCGCTCAACCCGTCCAGGCCGCCGCGCAGGATGACGAGAACGAATCGGTTGGCGCCGGCGCGGCGGCCGCCGGCGAAGGAGAGCGAGGCCAGCGGCGCCAGCGCCAGCGTCGAGGCAGTGCCGAGGAAGCGGCGTCGCGACGCCCTCGCCCCCTGGCGCCGGTCGACCGTCGTCGCTGTGATCCCCTCGGCCGGCGAGCATGCAACCGGCATCGGTGTGCGAGGGAGGGTCATGGCGTTCCTTCGCGGTCAGCGGCGCTGGAACTCGGGTGCCAGCAGGAAAAGCGCGAGCGCCTGGCTGCCATCGGCGGCACGCTCGATCTGACGCGTCGTCTCGCTGCCCAGCAACGGGCCGAGGCTGCGCGCCGCGAGCTGGCGTGCATCGATGCTCCGGCCGGCGCGCTCGGCCAGGCGCGTCGCCCACTCGATGCGCTTCCACACCGCGTCGGGCCCGAGCCAGTCGGCGGCACGATCGCTCCAGCCGGCGGGCGACGGCGCGGCCAGGAGGCGCTGCCCCATTACGCCGACGCCGGCCGCCGGATTGGCGATGTCGGGCCGCTCGAACATGCGCTCGCCGCTCGACAGCACCCGGGCGGCGGAGACGACGAACTCCTCGGGTGTCTTCAGCTTGGCCGGCGGTGCCGTCCAGGCGCGGTCGTCGGCGACGAGGGCGCGGTACACCTCGTCGAGGCGGCCGTCGCTGTCGAGATAGACCCGGCCCAGCCGCTCGACGAGCGCCGGCGGCGGGTCGTCGGCGACGAAGTGGCGGGCCAGCTTGGTGGCCAGGAAGCGCGCCGTCGCCGGGTGCCGGGCCAGGTCGCGCAACACCTGGCGCAGCGCTTCGGGGCCCTCGCCATAGCGGCGGCCGAGCACCGTCTTGTCGTCCGGTTCGTGCCAGTTCGCGTCGAAGTGGTCGCCCTCGACCGCCGCGGCCGCCAAGCCGACGCGCCAGCCGGTGAGCACGGCGGCGAAGGCAGTCACGTCGGCCTGGGTGTAGATGCCGGCCCGCGCCGCTTCGGCGCCGAGCGTGTGCAGCTCGAGGACCTCGCGCGCCAGGTTCTCGTTGATGCCGCTGACGCGAGGGCTCTCGTCACGACGCGTGGCACGCCGGGCCTCGACGGCGACGACGCGCGAGCGCGGTCCGGCCGACTGCGAGTTGTCGAGGTAGCGCAGCATCGCCGGATGCGTCACCGCGGCGGCGAGCAGGGTCTCGAAGCGGCCGGCGATGTGCGGCCGGATCGCGTCGCGCTCGAAGGCCCCGCCAAGGCCGCGCGTGCTGCCCTTCAGCAGCGAGACGGTGAAGTGGTTGGTCCAGAACAGATGCAGGCGTTCGGCGAAGGGGCGCTGCGTGGCGGCGGCGGTGGCGAGGCGCGATCGCGCGTCGGCGAGGATCACGTCGCGGTAGTGGTCGCCGAGCACCTGCTGGGCGGTCATGCCGGGAGGCGGGTTGCGGGCCAGATCGCGCTTGTCGCGCTCGGCGGCGACGTGGGCCAGGGCCTGGCGGGTGTCGAGGAGGCCCTCGCCGCGCGGCGGGTCGGCCGCGCCGACCTGCGCCAGCAGCCAGCCACGCGCATCGGCGCCGACGAGCCCGAGGTCCCGTTCGCCCAGCCCGAAGCGATGTGCGGCGAGGGCAGCCTGGAGGTGGGAGGAGAAGGCCATGCAAGGGATCTCGCTGCCGAATTCTCCGCCGCGGCGTGTCAAGACGCCATGTCGCGAACGTCAAGAAACGTTCACGCCGACGAGCGCCGCTAAGGCGCGAGGAGGCGGTTCACGGTTAGCAGGTCCGCCGGGTTGAGCCGCCCCGCCGCCTGGCGCACGCGCAAGGTGCCGAGCAGCACGTCGTAGCGTGCCCGGGCCAGGTCGCGCCGGGTCTGGAACAGCTGGCTCTGCGCATTCAGCACGTCGACGTTGACGCGGACGCCGACCCGGTAGCCCAGCTGCGTCGCCTCGAGGGCGAGCTGGCTCGACGCCTCCGCCGCCTCCAGCGCCCGGACCTGCGCCGCACCCGACTGCAGCGTGTAGTAGGCCTGCCGCGTCGCCTGCGTCACGGCGCGGCGCGCCGCCTCGAGGTCGTTGCGCGAGCGCTCCTCGAGCACCAGCGTCTCGCTGACGCGGGCCTGGATCGAGCCGCCGATGTAGAGCGGCAGGTTGAGCTGGACGCCCAGGCTGGCGCCGCTGCGGTCGCCGCTGACGTTGTCGGCGATGGTGCCGCGGCCGCGCTGCAGCGAGCCGACCGCGTCGACGGTCGGCAGGCCCTGGGCGCGCGCCTTCTCGGTCTCTAGGCGGGCGACGTCGAAGGCGACCCGGGCCCGGCGAACGGCCGGGTGCTCCTCGGCGGCGCGGCTGACCAGTTCCTCGACCGAGGTGGCTGCCGTCGGCGGCAGGACCACCGGCGCGGCGAGCTGGCGCGGCACGACGTTGTCGCGGCCGACCAGCTGGTCGAGCGCGATGCGGCGGACGGCGAGGTCGTTCTCGGCGGCGATCTCCTGCGCCGTGGCCAGGTCGAAGCGCGCCTGCGCCTCCCGGGTGTCGGTGATCGTCGCCGTGCCGACCTCGAAGTTGCGCCGCGCCGACGCCAGCTGCTCCGAGATCGCCGCCTTGCTGGCCCGCGTCGTCTGCAGCGTGTCCTGCGCGCCGAGGACGTCGAAGTAGGCCTGGCTGACGCGCAGGATCAGGTCCTGCTCGGCGGTGTCGAGCTCGGCGAGCGACGAATCCAGCGATCGTTCCGACTGGGCGATGGTGGCGCGGTGGGCGCGGTTGAAGAGCGGCTGCCTGCCGCTCACGGTCGCGGCCAGCGTGTTGCTGCCGAAGTTCGCGCCGACCGTCGGGCTCGACTGGTCGCGCGAGGCGCTGGTGCTGAGCGTCGCGCTCGGCCGCATCAGCGCCCGCGCCTGCTCGATCCGGTACGGCGCCGACTCGGCCAGGGCCCGGGCGGCGAGGTAGGTCGCGTCGTACCCGTGCGCCATGTCGTAGAGCTCGAGCAGGGTCTGCGCGGCGGCAGGGCGCGAGGCCAGCGTGCCGCCCAGGGCAGCGACGAGGGCGACGAGGGCAGCGGCGCGCATCGTCAGAACGTGAAGCGGCTCGGCTCGCCGAAGCCGACGAGCCGCGGCGCCACGGTGTCGAACAGCTCGACCGTGCCGAAGCCCGACTCCGGACCGCACGTCACCAGCACCGCCTGCATGATCGGGAGCTGCCCGACGATGCCGGTCAGCCGGCCACCCGGCTTGAGCTGGGCCAGCAGCGAGCGCGGCACCTCGGCCACCGATCCGGAGAGGACGATGACGTCGAACGGGCCTTCCACCGGAAGCGCCTTCGAGGCGTCGGCGTTGACCACGCTGACGTTCA
>NZ_JANODC010000498.1:0-2335 GCF_031412495.1 Rhizobacter sp.
CAATCACCGTTCGCGGGCAACGAGTCACCCGCCGTCTGAGCTGCCGCCCTACTTGACCCAGGTGTTGAGCTGGATGATCGGCAGCAGCACCGCCAGCACGATCAGCATCACCACGCCCCCCATCGCGACGATGAGGAGCGGCTCGAGGATCGTCGCCATCTGCAGCGCGCGGCGTTGCACTTCGGTGCCGAGCTGACGCGCGGCGCGGTCGAGCATCAGCGGCAGCTGGCCGGTCTGCTCGCCGAGCCGCGAGAACATCGCCAGGATGCCGGGGAAGCGCTTCTTGCCGGCGAGCGCCGAGGCCAGCGGCGCGCCTTCGCGCACCTGCACGAGGGCATCCATCGCGTCGGCCCGCATGGCCCGGTTCGACAGCGTCTCGGCCGCGGCCTGCAGTGCCTTCAGGATCGGCACGCCGGCGCCGGCGAGCATCGCCAGCGTTCCGGCGAAGCGCGCCGCGTTGTAGCCGCGGGCGAGGCGGCCGATGAGCGGCAGGCCGAGGAAGCCGGCGTCGAAGCGCTCGCGGAACGGCTCGTTGCGCAGCATGACCATCAGCACGGCGCCGCCGCCGACCAGCATCAGGACCAGGACCCAGCCGTAGCTGCGCAGAAAGCCGCTGATCGACATCATCGCCACGGTGAGCGCGGGCAGGGCCCGCTTCGAGCTGCTGAAGACGGTGGCGACCTGCGGCACGACGTAGGTGACGAGGAAGATGACGATGGCGAAGGCGATCACCGAGACGATCGCCGGGTAGAGGGTCGCGCCGACGAGGCGGCCCTTCAGCTCCTGGCGCGCCTCGAGGTCGTCAGCCAGGCGCTCGAGCACGAGCCCGAGGGCGCCGCTCTGCTCGCCGGCCGCGACGACGCCGCGGTAGACGTCGTCGAACTCGCGCGGCGCGCTGGCCAGGGCGCGCGCGAAGGGCGACCCGGCGTTGACCTCGCTGCGCAGGTGCGCCACCAGCTCGCGCTGGCGCGAGTCCTCGGCTTCGTCGCCGAGCGCGGTGTGGGCGCGCTCGAGCTGCAAGCCGGAGCCGACCAGCCCGGCCAGCTGGCGCGTCCAGACGGCCAGGCCGGTGGCGTTGAACACCTTGCGCTTGAGGCTGAAGCCGACGGCACCGGTGCCGGCCGACTCCACCTGCGTGACGGCGAGCGGCACCAGCTGCTGCGCCCGCAGCTGCGAGCGCGCGGCCCGCGAGTTGTCGGCGTCGAGCAGGCCGGTCTGCGCCTTGCCGGCAGCGTCGAGCGCCTCGAAGCGGTAGGCGGGCAAAAACTACTCTCGCGTGACGCGCATGACTTCCTCGGCCGAGGTGACGCCTTCGGCCACGAGCCGTTCGCCGTCCTCGCGCATCGACCTCAACCCGGCCGCTTCGGCGGCGACCTGGATCTGCGACTCGGCGGCGCGGCCGTGGATCAGGGCCCGGATCGAATCGTCCACGTCCATCAGCTCGTAGACGCCGGTGCGGCCCTTGTAGCCGGTCATGCCGCACTGGGCGCAGCCGACCGGATGCCAGCGGCCGCGGTCGTCTTCCCTGCGGCAATGCAGGCATAGCTTGCGGACCAGGCGCTGCGCCAGCACGCCGATCAGGCTCGACGACAGCAGGAACGGCTCGACGCCCATGTCGATCATCCGCGTCACCGTGCTCGGCGCGTCGTTGGTGTGCACGGTGGCCAGCACCAGGTGGCCGGTGAGCGAGGCCTGGATGGCGATCTGCGCCGTCTCGTAGTCGCGGATCTCGCCGATCATGATGACGTCGGGGTCCTGGCGCAGGATCGCGCGCAGCGCCTTCGCGAAGGTGAGGTCAATCTTGGCGTTGACCTGGGTCTGGCCGATGCCGGCGAGCTCGTACTCGACCGGGTCCTCGACGGTGAGGATGTTGGTGCCGGCGGTGTCGACCCGCCCGAGCGAGGCGTAGAGCGTCGTCGTCTTGCCCGAGCCGGTGGGCCCGGTGACGAGGATGATGCCGTGCGGCTGCTTGATCAGGTGGTCGAACTTGGTCAGCACGTCGCCGCTCATGCCCAGGCCCTCGAGCGTGAACTTCGACTCGGCCTTGTCGAGCAGGCGCAGCACGGCGCGCTCGCCGTGCGCGGACGGCAGGGTCGAGACGCGGACGTCGACGGCGCGGCCGCCGATGCGCAGCGAGATGCGGCCGTCCTGCGGCAGCCTGCGCTCGGCGATGTCGAGTTCGGCCATGATCTTCAGGCGCGAGATGAGCGCCGCGTGCAGCGCCTTGTTCGGCTGCACCACTTCGCGCAGCGTGCCGTCGACGCGGAAGCGCACCGAGCTCGAGCGCTCGTAGGGCTCGATGTGGATGTCGCTGGCCCCGTCCTTGGCCGCCTGC
>NZ_JANODC010000499.1:0-1513 GCF_031412495.1 Rhizobacter sp.
ATCGCGGGGCTCGAGTCGGCCACCAGCGGCCAGGTTTTCGTCGACGGCGTGGACGTCACGCACGCGCCGCCGGCCCAGCGCGGCATCTCGATGGTGTTCCAGAACTACGCGCTCTTTCCGCACCTCAGCGTGGCGCAGAACATCGGCTTCGGCCTCTCAGTGCGCAAGGTCGAAAGAAGCGAGGCCGCGCGCCGCTTCAAGGAGGCCGCCGAGTTGCTGGGCCTCACGCCGCTGCTCGAGCGCAAGCCCTCGCAACTCTCGGGCGGGCAGCAGCAGCGCGTGGCACTCGGCCGCGCCCTCGTCGCGCAGACCCAGGTCTGCCTGATGGACGAGCCGCTGTCGAACCTCGATGCGCAACTGCGCCAGGAGATGCGCCACGAGCTGCGCGAGCTGCAGCAGCGCCTGGGCCTGACGGTGGTCTACGTCACGCACGACCAGACCGAGGCGATGAGCATGGCCGACCAGGTGGTGCTGCTGAACCAGGGCCGCATCGAGCAGAACGCCGCGCCGCGCGAGCTGTACGCGATGCCGGCCACCACTTTCGCGGCACGCTTCATCGGCACGCCGGCGATGAACCTGCTCAAGCTCGACGGCGGCCGGATCGCCGGCAGCAGCGTCGCCGTGCGCCAGCCCGCGGCCACGCTGGGCATCCGGCCCGAATCGGTGTCGCTCGGCGGCGCGGTGCCGGCCACCGTCAAGAGCGTCGAGTACCTCGGCGCCGACCTGGTGCTGCGCTGCGCTGTCGGCAGCGAGCTCGTGACGGTGCGGGCCGAGGGCAAGACCGAGTTGGCCGAAGGTGCTGCAGTGCGCCTGGGCTGGGCAGCGCAGGACGAACATTTCTTCGACTCGTTGGGCGCACGCGTCGCCTGAATCTTTTTCCCCTCAACACTTCACAAGAGGAGCCGCTCGATGCAACGCAAGACCTTCAACCAGCTGCTGGCCGCCACGGCGCTCGGTGCCTTCACGCTCGGCGCGCAGGCCCAGGCGCCCACCGACATCTCGTTCTTCTTCCCGGTGGCCGTCGGCGGGCCGATCACGAAGATCATCGACGAGTACGCGGCCGACTTCGGCAAGGAGAACGCCGGGATCAAGGTCACGCCGATCTATGCCGGCAGCTACCAGGACACGATCGTCAAGGCCCTCACGGCCCACAAGTCGGGCAGCCCGCCGGTGACCTCGGTGCTGCTGTCGACCGACATGTTCACGCTGATCGACGAAGACGCCATCGTGCCGATCGACAACTTCATCAAGACCGCCGAAGACCGCGCCTGGCTCGGCGGCTTCTACAAGGCCTTCATGTTGAACAGCCAGACCGGCGGCAAGACCTGGGGCATCCCGTTCCAGCGCTCGACCGTGGTGCTGTACTACAACAAGGAGCTGTTCAAGGCCGCGGGCCTCGACCCGAACAAGCCGCCGGCCAGCTGGGCCGAGATGGCCGATGCGGCGAAGAAGCTGACGGTGAAGGACGCATCGGGCAAGGTCACGCAGTACGGCGTGCAGATTCCGTCGAGCG
>NZ_JANODC010000500.1:0-6709 GCF_031412495.1 Rhizobacter sp.
AATCCCGAGATCCTGGCCATCGTGAAGGAGCATTCGCACGGGCTGGTGCTCGACATGTTCAACACCTTCATAGAGCCGCTCGAGGCCGAGTTCGGGGTGACGTCGAACCACCGGATCGGCCGCTTCAGCGACGTCTCGACGAGCCAGGAATACACCGACCGGATCGAGGCGATCAACTTCGCGCTCGCGCACGACGACGGCCAGTCGGCGAAGAATCTCAAGGAAGCCGATGTCATCCTCGTCGGGGTCAGCCGCAGCGGCAAGACGCCGACCTCGCTCTATCTCGCGATGCAGCACGGCATCAAGGCCGCGAACTACCCGCTCATCCCCGAGGACTTCGAGCGCGCCAGGTTCCCCTCGACGCTGGCCCCCTTCCGCGCCAAGTGCTTCGGCCTGACCATCGATCCCGACCGGCTCGCGCGCATCCGCAACGAGCGGCGTCCGAACAGCAAGTACGCCTCGGTGGAGAACTGCCGCTACGAGGTGCGCGAGGGCGAGCTGATGATGAAGCGGGAGGGGATCGCCTGGCTCTCGTCGACGCACAAGTCGATCGAGGAGATCGCGACCACCATCCTTCGCGACCTGCGCCCGGACCGCCTCGCCTATTGAGCTCGCCGCACCGTCAGGCGGCGAGCAGGCCGGCGAAGCGCGGCAGGTCGACGTTGCCGCCGCTGACGAGGATGCCGACGCGCTTTCCGGCGAGCTGGGCCTTCATGCGCCGGGCCGCCGCGAAGCCGAGGCAGCCGGTCGGCTCGACGACCATTTTCATCCGCTCGAAGAAGAAGCGCATGCAGTTGACCAGCTCGGCGTCGGACGCCGTCACGATGTCGTCGACGTCGCGCCGGATGATCGCGAACGTGAGCGCGCCCACGTGCTGCGTCTGGGCGCCGTCGGCGATGGTCTGCGGCGTCTCGATGTGGACGATGGCGCCGCTGCGAAACGACTGCTGCCCGTCATTGCCCGCTTCCGGCTCGACGCCGTAGAGCAGGCACGCCGGGGCCAGCGCGCGCACGGCCAGCGCCGATCCGGACAGCAGGCCGCCACCGCCCAGGCA
Organism: Rhizobacter sp.; assembly: GCF_031412495.1. Taxonomy (GTDB): domain Bacteria; phylum Pseudomonadota; class Gammaproteobacteria; order Burkholderiales; family Burkholderiaceae_C; genus Schlegelella_A. The sequence continues at coordinate 1,055 of NZ_JANODC010000500.1, forward strand.
CACGAACAACGCATCGAGCGGGCCGACCTCCTCGAGCAGCTCCTTCGCCGCGGTGCCCTGGCCGGCGATCACGTCGGCATGGTCGTAGGGCGGTATCAGCGTCATCCCGCGTTCTTCGGCCAGGCGGCGGCCGATCGCCTCGCGGTCCTCACGGTAGCGGTCGTAGACGACGACCTCGCCGCCGTAGCCGCGGGTCGCGGCGACCTTCGCCTCGGGCGCGTCGTGCGGCATGACGATGACGGCGGGCATGCCGAGCAGGCGCGCCGACAGCGCCACCGCCTGGGCATGGTTGCCGGAAGAAAACGCGACCACCCCGCCGCGGCGCTGCGCCGCGTCGAAGCGGGCCAGCGCGTTGAACGCTCCCCGGAACTTGAACGCGCCCATGCGCTGGAAGTTCTCGCACTTGAAGAACAGCTCGGCGCCCAGCGCCTCGTTGGCCGTGCGAGAGCCGAGGACGGGAGTGCGATGCGCCTGCCCCTGCAGCCGCCCGGCAGCGGCCACGACGTCGGCGTAGGTGGGTAGATTCAGCATGGATTTCATTGTCGAGCGCTCGGCCCGGATCAGGCGGGCCGGCGCCGCGCCGACTCGTGCAGGCACACCGCAGCCGCGGCTGCGACGTTGAGCGATTCCTCGCCGCCGGGCTGGGCGATGCGGAGCACCTTCGCACAGAGGTCCTGCACGCCGGCGGCCAGGCCCTGCCCTTCGTGGCTGAAGACCCAGGCGCAGGGCCACGGCAGGTCGGCCGCGTCGACGCGCTTGCCGGCGTGCGAGCTGGTGCCGAGCAGGGGCACGCCAAGCGAAGGCAGCACGCCCGCGTCGGCGCCCTCGACGAGATGCATGCGGAAGTGCGCGCCCATGCCTGCGCGCACCACCTTCGGCGACCACAGCGCCGCCGTGCCCGCCAGGGCGATGGCCTGGCCGAAACCGAAGGCCGCTGCACTGCGCAGGATGCTTCCGACGTTGCCCGGGTCCTGCAGCCGGTCGAGGACGACGCTCGGGGCCCCAGCCCGGCATGCCGCGCCTTCCGGCAACGGAACGATGAAGAGGATGGGCGTCGGGCTGTGAAGCGCGGCGAGACCGGCCATCGCTGCCCCTGACACGACCACCACGGCGGCCGCCGGCGCGGCCAGCGCGCGCAGGTCGGCACGATCCCAGCCAGCTTCGCTGACGACGGCCTGCAGAACCGGGCCCCGGCCGCTGGCGACCCAGGCCGCGCACAGGTGCTCGCCCTCGATCACGATCTGCCGGTGCTTGCGGTAGGCGGCGGGATCGTCGATCAGCCTGCGCAGCCGGAGCACGAGCGCGTTGCTGCGCGACTGGATGTGCACGGGCGGAACCACGCGCGGCCCTAGAACAGCTGGTCGATGACGCTGCGGACCGGCGCAAAGCTGCGCCGGTGGTGCACGCAAGCGCCGTGCTGGCGCAAGGCGTTCAGGTGCTCCGGCGTAGAGTAGCCCTTGTGGCTGCCGAAGCCGTACTGCGGATGCTCGTCGTGGAGCTGCATGCAGAGCCGGTCGCGATGCACCTTGGCAACGATCGAGGCGGCGGAGATCGCCCGCACCTTGGCATCGCCGCCGACCACCGTGCGCACCGGCATCGTCAGCGTCGGCCGCTGATTGCCGTCGACCAGGACGATCTGCGGCTGGCAGGCGAGGCCCTGGACAGCGCGCGCCATCGCCAGCAGGGCGGCGCGCAGGATGTTCATCGAGTCGATCTCGGCGACGCTCGCCTCGGCGACGCTCCAGCAGATCGCCCGCTGCCGGATCTCCCTGTCGAGCCGCTCGCGCTCCTCGGCCGTCAGCAGCTTCGAGTCGTTGAGGCCGCGGATGATCTTGCCGTCCTCGAGGATCACGGCTGCGGCCACCACCGGCCCGGCGAGCGGCCCGCGCCCGACCTCGTCGACGCCGGCCATGAGACCGCTCACGTCGATGAGGAGGCGGAGCTTGTCGGCGCGAAGAAAGGTGCGGGCGTGCATGCCTCAGCTCCCCAGGACTGCTTCGATGGCCGCGGTGGCCAGGGCGCCGGTGTCGCGCTTCAGGTCGACGTGGACGGCCTCGAAGCGGGCCCGCAGGGATTCGGCGGCGACCGGGTCGTCGAGCCAGTGCAGTGCCGCCGCGGCGATCTTGGCCGGCGTCGCGTCGCCCTGCAGCAGCTCGGGCACGGCGAACTCGCGCAGCAGGATGTTGGGCAGCGAGACCCAGGGCTGGTAGGTCATCCGCTTGCCCATCTGCCAGGTGAGCGCGTGCATGGCATAGACGACGACCATCGGCCGCTTGAACAGGGCTGCCTCCAGCGTCGCCGTGCCACTGGCGACCAGGGCGACGTCGCAGGCCGCGAGCGCCTCGTGCGCGCGCCCGTCGAGCAGGGTGATCTGGAGGTCGGGCGCGTACTGCTTGCGCAGCGGCTCGACCGCATGGCGCAGGCCGGGGATCACCGGGATGAGGAAACGCAGCTCCGGCCGCGACTTGCTCAGCTCGACGGCGGCACCCAGGAGGCGGGGCGCGATGTACTGGATCTCGGAACGCCGGCTGCCCGGCAGGATGGCGACCACCGTCTCGCTCGCGCCGATCCCGAGCGCCGCGCGGCTGGCGGCGCGCGGCGGCTCCATGGGGATGGCGCTGGCCAGGGGATGGCCGACGTAGACGGCGTTGACCTTGCTCTTGGCGTAGACCGCCGGCTCGAAAGGAAAGATGCACAGCACGAGGTCGGTGGCGCGCCGGATCTTCTCGACCCGCTTGCCGCGCCAAGCCCAGATCGAAGGGCTGACGAAGTGGATCGTCTTCACGCCCTGCCCCTTCAGCTTGGCCTCGAGATCGAGGTTGAAGTCTGGCGCGTCGACGCCGATGAAGGCGTCGGGCTTGTCGCGCAGCAGGCGCTCGGTCAGCTGCGTGCGGATGGCGTAGATCTCGCGGAAATGGCCGAGCACCTCGGCATAGCCGCGCACGGCGAGCTTGTGGTGCGGCCACCAGGCGTCGAAGCCCTGCTCCACCATCTGCGGGCCGCCGATGCCATCGGCGCGCAGCTGCGGCCAGCGAATCTTCAGGCTGGCCAGCAGGGCAGCACCGAGGAGGTCGCCCGAGGCTTCGCCCGCCACCATGGCGAAGCGCGGAGAAGTCGTCGTCATCGGCAGCGGTAACGCGTCAACGTGCGATGCCTCGCGTCGCCGAGGCCAGGAACGCGGACATCAGCCGCACATCGTCGCCCCCCTCGGGCCGGTGGGCCGCCAGCGAGTCGATCTGCCGGGCCGCCTCGTCGGCGGTGAGGCCGGAGCGATAGAGCAGGCGGTGCATCTGCTTGACGACCGCGATGCGCTCGGGAGAGTAGCCGCGCCGGCGCAGGCCCTCGCTGTTGAAGCCGCGCACGGCGAGCGGGTGGCCGTCGACCATCATGAACGGAGGCACGTCGCGCGAAACATGGCTCTGGAAGCCGGTCATCGCGTGCGCGCCCATGCGAACGAACTGGTGCAGCCCGCTCTGCCCGCCGACGATGGCCCAGTCGCCCAGGTGAACGTGCCCGGCGAGGCCGGAGAAGCTGGCGATGATCGTGTGGTCGCCGACCTGGCAGTCGTGCGCGACATGCACGTAGGCCATGATCCAGTTGTCGCTGCCGATCCTCGTCACGCCAGCGTCCTGGGCGGTGCCGATGTTGAAGCTGCAGTACTCGCGGATCGTGTTCCGGTCGCCGATGACGAGCTCGGTGGGTTCGCCGGCGTACTTCTTGTCCTGCGGCGCCGCGCCGATCGAGTTGAACTGGAAGATCCGGTTGTCGCGGCCGATCGAGGTCCGACCCTCGATCACGCAGTGCGGGCCGATCGACGTGCCCTCGCCGACGCGAACGCCAGCGCGCACGATGCTGTAGGCGCCGACGCTGACCCCCCGCCCGAGCTCGGCACCGGACTCGACGATCGCGGTCGGGTGAACGTCGGCCACGTGCTCAAGCGATGTTGCGGACGGCGCAGGTGAGAGCGGCCTCGACGGCCGTCTCGCCTTCGACGCTGGCCCGGGCCGTGAACTTGAAGATGTGCGACTTCATGCGGTCGAGCACCACGTCGAGGATCATCTGGTCGCCCGGGCCGACCGGGCGCTTGAAGCGTGCCGAGTCGATGCCCGCGAAGTAGTAGACGGCGTTGTTGTCCGGCAATGCGCCCATGGCGTCGAAGGAGAGCAGCGCCGCCGTCTGCGCGAGCGACTCCAGCATCATCACGCCCGGCATCACCGGACGGTGCGGGAAGTGGCCCTGGAAGTAGGGCTCGTTGGCCGTCACGTTCTTGAGCGCCCGGATCCGCTTGCCGTGCTCGAGCTCGAGCACCCGGTCAACCATCAGGAAGGGATAGCGGTGCGGCAGCTTCTTGAGGATCTCGTGAATGTCCATGGTCATGGCGCCTTCTGCTCCAGCGCCCGCACCCGCGCTCGCAAGGCATGAAGCTGACGCAGAGTCGCGGCGTTCCTCTCCCAGGCGGCATTCTCCTCGAAAGGAAAGACGCCGCTGTACAAGCCGGCCTTGGCAATCGAGCGCGTGATCTGGGTCGCTGCCGAGACGACGACGTGATCGGCGATCTTCACGTGCCCCGCGACGCCCGCGTTTCCGCCGATCATGCAGTGGGCGCCGATCACGGCGCTGCCGGCGATGCCGACGCAGCCGGCGATCGCCGTGTGCGCACCGATGCGGACGTTGTGTGCGATCTGCACCAGGTTGTCGATCTTGACGCCGTCGCCGAGCACGGTGTCGCCGATCGCGCCCCGGTCGATGCAGGTGTTGGCGCCGATCTCGACGTCGTCGCCGATGATCACGTTGCCGAGCTGCTCGATCTTTTCCCACCGACCCTGGTCGGGCGCGAAGCCGAAACCGTCGGCACCGAGGACGGCGCCCGGATGGACGATGCAACGAGCCCCCACTCGCGTGCCCTGCAGCAGCGTCACGCGCGGACCGATGTTCGTGTCGGCGCCGATGTGGCAGCCGCGCCCGACGAACGACGCGGCGCCCACGGCGACGCCGCTGGCCAGTGCAGCCCCCGCCTCGACTACCGCGAACGGGCCGACGGACACGCCCGGGCCGATCTCGGCCGAGGGATCGAGCGCGGCCGTGGGATGGATGCCGGCCGGTGCCGGCGGCCGATGGCGCGCCGCCCACCAGCGGCTTAGCCGCGCGTAGTACAGGTAGGGGTCGGGGGTGACGATGGCCGCGCCGCGGCCCTTCGCGAGCTCGCGGTACTCGGGCGCGACGATGACGCAGGCCGCGCCGCTGCCGGCGAGCTGGCGGCGGTAACGTGGGTTGGCGAGGAAGGCGATCGTCCCGGGTCCGGCGGATTCCAGGGAAGCAATGCCGACGATGCGGGTCGCCGCGTCTCCGATCAGTTCACCGCCCAGCCTTTGCACGATCTCGCCGAGCGAGACGCCGGTCGGCTCAGCTCCGGCCACGACCCGCGCTCACTTGCCGCCTTGCGCGTTCAGTGCCCGGATGACCTTGTCGGTGATGTCCACCTTCGGGCTCCAGAACACCGCCTCCTGGAGGATGAGGTCGTACTTCTCGGTCTCGAAGATCTGCTTGATGACGCGGTTCGTCCTCTCGACGACGCTGGCGAGCTCTTCGTTCTTGCGCTGGCTGAGGTCTTCCTGGAATTCGCGGCGCTTCCTCTGCAGCTCGCGATCCTGGTCG
>NZ_JANODC010000501.1:0-4567 GCF_031412495.1 Rhizobacter sp.
CCGAGGTCGGGCGTATGGTCATGGTGCAGCCACGCCAGCCGGCCCGACGATCGCCGCCTCGACCTGACGCCGCACGGCGTCGCGCGCTCCGCTCGAGTCGATGCGCACGACACGCCCGCCGGCGGCCTGCATGCGGGCCACGTACCCGGCGCGGACCCGCTCGAAGAAAGCCAGGTCCTCGGCCTCGAAACGGTCGGCCGCCCTCGCCTCCGCGCGGCGCTGGGCGGCGATGCGCGGGTCGACGTCGAACCAGATCGTCAGGTCCGGCTGCAGACCGGCCTGGACCCAGGCTTCGAGCGCGCGCAGAAGGTCGAGCGGCTGGCCCCGGCCGCCGCCCTGGTAGGCGAAGGTCGAGTCAGTGAAGCGGTCGCAGAGAACGATCTCGCCGCGGGCGAGGGCCGGCACGATGACGCGCTGCACGTGGTCGCGTCGCCCGGCGAAGACGAGCAGGGTCTCGGTGACGCCGTCCATCGGCTCGTGCAGCACGAGCTTGCGCAACTGCTCGGCCAGCCCTGTGCCGCCCGGCTCGCGCGTGCACAGCACGGCCCTTCCGCGCTCACGCAACCACCGCGCCGTCGCTTCGATGTGGGTCGACTTGCCGGCGCCGTCGATGCCCTCGAAGGTGATGAAGCGGCTCGTCGTCACGGTGGGGCGGTCTTGCGCTGGTACCGGATCACTGCCCGATTGTGATCGGCGAGCGTTTCGCTGAACTCGCTGCTGCCGTCGCCGCGGGCGACGAAATAGAGCGCCTTCGTCGGCTCGGGCCGCACCGTCGCCAGGAGGGCTGCCTTGCCCGGAGCGGCAATGGGTGTGGGCGGCAATCCGGGGCGCAGGTAGGTGTTGTACGGCGAGTCGGTCTGCAGGTCGCGCTTGCGCAGGTTGCCGTCGAAGGCCGCGCCCAGGCCGTAGATCACCGTCGGGTCGGTCTGCAGCGGCATGCCAATGCGCAGGCGGTTGACGAAGACGCCGGCGACGCGGCCGCGGTCCGACTCGGCACCGGTTTCCTTCTCGACGATGGAGGCCAGGATCAGCGCTTCCTGCGGCGTGCGCAGCGGTGTCGACGGATCGCGTTCCTGCCAAGCCGCGGCAAGGCGCGCTTGCATGGCGCGGGCGGCGCGCTTGAGCACAGCGACATCCGTGGAGCCTTTGCTGTAGGCGTAGGTGTCGGGATGGAAATGGCCTTCCGGCGACACGCCCGGCGCGCCGAGATCGCGCATCAGGTCGGCGTCGCTCAGGCTCGTCATGGTGTGGCGCAAGGCCTCGGCCCGGTCGAGCTCGGCCCGGATCTGCCGGAACGTCCAGCCTTCCCCGAAGCGCACCGTCGCCAGCGTCTCGTCGCCGCGCACCATCTTCTCGAGCAGCTTCATCGGCGTCGTCCCGGCCCCGATCTCGTAGCTGCCGGCGCGGATGAGCCTGGCCCGGCCGGACCAGCGGAACCACTCGTAGAGAAGGAGCGGAGAGGTCCGCACGCCGGCGCGGACCCAGGCCTCGGCGATCGCGCGGGGCGAATCGCCCAGGCCGATCGACAGCTCCACCGGATCGCTGGCGAGGGGCAGCGGACGGTTCAGCCACCAGGCGGCCGTGCCGGCCACGGCAGCGGCGAGGCAGGCCAGCACAAGCGCGAGATAAAGGAGGAAGCGCCGTGCTTTCATCGGGGGGGATCGGGCCGCTGCGGCGGAGGACCTCGCGACGCAGGCAACGTGAGGGCAAATGATAATGGCGCATGGACATGACCCTCGCCGGCGCCTGCCGTCTGACCGACCGCGGGGTGATCCGGGCGCTCGGCCCCGATGCGGCCAGGTTCCTGCAAGGGCAGCTGACCAACGACGTCCTGACAATCGGGGCCGAGCAGGCGCGCCTGGCCGGGTTCTGCTCGGTCAAGGGCCGGCTGCAGGCCAGCTTCGTGGTCTGGTCTGCCGGAGCCGATGAGTATCTTCTCGCCTGTCCCGTCGGCTTGCTCGCCGCGACCCTGAAGCGGTTGTCGATGTTCGTCCTGCGCGCCAAGTGCAAGCTGACCGACGCGAGCGCCGAGATCCACCTGTGGGGCGTCGTCGGGGTGCCGGCGCAGTCGTTGCTGGGCGACCTGGCCGCCTGGGGGCGCCGTCGGCTGGACGGCGGCGTGTCGGTGATCCGGCTGCCCGACGCTGCCGGCCTTCGCCGCGCCCTCGTGGCCACCCCGCTGGACGCTCCGGCGCTGCCCTCCGGGACGCCGGACCTGTCCCTCGATGCCTGGCGTTGGCTCGAGGTGCAGAGCGGCATCGTCACCATCGAGGCGGCGACGGTCGACCGCTTCGTGCCGCAGATGGTCAACTTCGAGCGCGTCGGCGGCGTCGATTTCCAGAAGGGCTGCTACCCGGGCCAGGAAGTCGTCGCCCGCAGCCAGTACCGTGGCACGACCAAGCGCCGCACCTTCCTGTTCGACTGCGACGCGCTTCCGGAGCCGGGACAGGACGTCTTCGTCGCCGCGGATGGCGACACGCTCGGCGAGGCGGCCGGCACCGTCGCCAGCTCGGCGCCACGGCCGGGCGGCGGCGGCAGCGCCCTCGTCGAGCTCAGGCTTGCCGCGCTCGCTGCCCCGTCCCTCCATCTCGGCGATCCCGAGGGGCCGCTGCTGCGCCAGACCGACCTTCCTTACCCGCTGGCGGTCGAAGCCGAGCCCGCCGGCTGATCCCGCACCGGACGCTCCGGCCATGCGCGAGCTGTTCGTCTGGTACCGCGTCGCGCCCGTGCGCGCTGCCACTGCCCGCGATGCCGTCCTGGCGATGCAGCAAGACCTGGTCGCGGAGCACGCGGGACTGAACGCCCGGCTCCTGGTTCGGCGCGACGAAGCCGACGCGATGCAGACCTGGATGGAGACCTACGCCCGCACCGGCTCGGCGAACGGAGTCGATGCCGTGCTCGAGCGCTCGATTCGCGAGCGGGCGCTGGCGCTTGACGCGGTGCTCGACGGCCCTCGCCACGTCGAGGCTTTCGAACGGCTGCTCGGCTGACCGCGGGGTGAGGAGCGCGCCTCAGAGCGCGCGCAGCATCTCGACGTGCTGGATGCCCGCCTCGTCGAACGGCGGGCCTCGCCGCGCGAACCCGGCGCGCTCGTAGAAGGGCGCAGCCGACATCTGCGCGTGCAGCACGGCCTCGCGGTCGCCGCGGACACGGGCGGCCTCGAGCAGGGCGTCGAGCACGGCCCGGCCGACGCCGTTGTTGCGCGACGTCGCCGTCACGGCCATGCGGCCGATCTTGGCGACGCCGGGGACGTGCTCGAGCATGCGGCCGGTGCCGAGGGCCCGGCCGAGCCGGTTGAAGGCCACCGCGTGCAGCGCATCGGCATCGGCGCCGTCCCATTCCATCTCGGCCGCGATCTTCTGCTCGTCGATGAAGACGGCGTCGCGGATCCGCCGCGCCTCGGCCTCCAGGCCCGACCAGGCGCCGACCTTGACGTCAACCATCGTCCGGCCGGCCTCGAAATCGTCGAACAGGGCGCGCAGCTCCGCCGGCACCGGCCGGGCGGCCTTCACGTGCGGATCGGCGAAGACATAGGTCAGCTCGCAGCTCACGAGCAGCTGGTCCTGGCGGAACGCGCCGCCGACGAACAGCATCGACGAATTGCCGACGCGTGCGCAGCGCATGCCGATCTCGAGCACGTCGTCGTACACCGCCGAGCCGAGGTACTCGACGGTGGCCTTGCGCACGAACATGTCGCCGCCGAGCGCTTCCATCGTCTCCGCGTACGGCACCGCGAGCGCACGCCAGTAGCCGGCGATGGCGGTGTCGAAGTACATCAGGTAGTGCCCGTTGAAGACGATCTTCTGGGCGTCGATCTCGGCCCAGCGGACGCGCAGCCGCTCGCGGAAACGGAAGTCGGAAAGTTGCATGGCTGACGACGATGCGGGGAGCGCGGCAGTGTGCCAGACTGGCGCATGGCCCTCATCAACTACATCACCCAGGTCCAGCTCGATTTCGGCGCGCTCAAGCTGCTGCCGGACGAGCTCGACCGCGCCCGCATCACCAAGCCGCTGATCGTCACCGACGTCGGCGTGCGCGCGGCGGGGCTGCTCGACAAGGCGGTCCACGCGCTCGGCGGCCGGCCGCACGCGGTCTTCGACGGCACCCCGTCAAACCCCACGGAGGCGGCCGTGCGCGAGGCGGCGCGAATCTTCGCCGAGCAGGGCTGCGACGGCCTCGTCGCTGTCGGCGGCGGCTCGAGCATCGACCTGGCAAAGGGCGTCGCCATCCTGGCGGCTCACCCCGGGCCCCTTGCCACCTACGCCACGATCGAAGGCGGCAGCCCGAAGATCACCGACCGCGCGGCGCCGCTGATCGCGGTGCCGACCACCGCCGGCACCGGCAGCGAGGTGGCGCGCGGCGCGATCGTGATCATCGACGACGGCCGCAAGCTCGGCTTCCACAGCCCGCACCTGATTCCCAAGGGCGCGCTCCTCGACCCCGAGCTGACGTTGGGCTTGCCGCCGTTCCTGACGGCGGCAACCGGCATGGACGCCATCGCCCACTGCATGGAGACCTTCATGTCGGGCGCGATCAACCCGCCGGCCGACGGCATCGCACTCGACGG
>NZ_JANODC010000502.1:0-2238 GCF_031412495.1 Rhizobacter sp.
CCCCTACCCGATGTGGCTGCGCCAGATCGCGCGTGAAAGCACCGCCGCACGCGTCTGCATGAACATCGTCGGGCACACCAGCCGGACCGGCTCGGAAGGAACCAACGACGCGTTGTCGCTGCAGCGGGCGAACGCGATCCGCCAGCGGCTCACCGCCGAGACCGCGGCGCTCGGCGCGAAGACGCGCACCTCGGGCATGGGCTTTCGCCAGAACATCGTCGGCAGCGGCACCGACAACGCCGTCGACGCGCTCGACCGCCGCGTCGAGTTCAAGATCGTTCCCTGCGGGTAGCCTCGCGTGGCGGAGCGAAGGCCGCGCTCGCACCACTACAGCGTCTACGTCGTCGAGCTGGCGGATGCGGTCTGGAACGTGCCGGGCTTCCGGCGCGCCAACCCGGGCCATCGCAGCGGCAAGCCCCTGGTCTACGTCGGCATGACCGGCCTCGACCCGGACCTCCGCTTCGACCGGCACAAGGCGGGCATCCAGGCCAACCGCTTCGTCTTCGAGTTCGGCCTGCGCCTCTTGCCCGAGCTCTACGACGTATACAACCCGATGCCGTACGCCGGCGCCTGCGAGATGGAGGTCGAGCTCGGCATCGCGCTGCGCGAAGCGGGCTACGGCGTGTGGCAGGCCTGAGCGGTCACCCGGACGCGTCCGTCGCGGCGGCCGCGGGCAACGCGCCCCGGCGCTCGAGCAGCTGCTCCAGGCACTGCGCGCGGATGCCGTAAAAGTCCTTGACGCTGCGCACCTGGGCCAAGGCGCGGTCAGCGCGGCCACCATCGGCGCGACGGGTCGCCAGGATCATCTTGTTCTTGCTCGTGTGCTCGAGAGAGACGAACTCGAACACCTTGGCCTCGTAGCCGCACGACTCGAGCAGCAGCGCGCGCAGGCTGTCCGTCACCATCTCCGCTTCCTGGCCGAGGTGAATGCCGTGGCGCAGGACACCGGCCAAGGCCGCGGGACGCTGCATCTGCGGGCGCAGCTCCTTGTGGCAGCACGGCGAGCAGACGAGCACGCCGGCGCCGGCGCGCAGGCCGAGGTCGATGGCATGGTCGGTAGCGGTGTCGCAGGCGTGCAGCGCAATCATGACGTCGACCTCGGCCGGCACGTAGCTGCGCAGGTCGCCCTGCTCGAAGCGCAGGCCGGCCATGCCGCAGCGGCCGGCGACGTCGTTGCAGAGCGCGACGAGCTCGGGCCGCAGCTCGATGCCCGTGACCTGCGGCGGCCGGCCGTAGCGCCGGCGCAGATGCTCGTGGACGGCGAAGGTGAGGTAGCCCTTGCCCGAGCCGAAGTCGACGACGCGGATCGGCGCCGCCTCGGCATCGCCGCCTCGCGCCGGCAGCGCCTCGAGAGCGTGGTCCAGCACTTCCAGGAACTTGTCCATCTGCCGCCATTTGCGCGCCATCGCAGGCACCAGGCGGTGCTCTGCATCGGCGATGCCGAGCTCGACGAGGAAGGGAAGGTCGAGCGACAGGCGACGGGCCCGCGGCAGGTCGTGCGTGGCGGAGCCCACAGGCGTCTGCAGCGCGGCTTCCACCAGCTGCGCACGCCGGTGGCGACGCAGCGTGCCGTGCCCCTTGCGGCTGACCAGCAGCTGCAGGTCCTCGCCGCCGGCATGCAGGGTGGCGTGCGCGAACGAGGGATGCGCCGCCGGGTGGAGCAGCGCCCGCAGCTCGACAAGGCCGCCTTCCGGGTCGACGTTCTTCGTCACGTCGCGCGTGGCATGCACATAGGTGAACGACAGCGCGACCTCGCCGTGCAGGGCGATCCGGCGCACGCGCACCGACTTCAGGTCGGCGGCGCGCTGACGCGGCTTCGAAAGGACGAGCGACTCGAAGGTGCCGGTGTCGAGCGCGGTGCGCACCTCGGCCAGGAATGAAAGCATGCCGAATTGTCGGCGCGACACGGACAATGCGGCGGTCACCGCCTTCTTTGCCCGCGCCATGTTCGGAATCGCCGACTACCCTGCCTTCGTCGTCGCCGTCGTCGTCTTCCTGATGATCCCCGGGCCGGGCAACCTCGCGCTCATCACCTCGACGAGCAAGGGGCGCATCGCCGGCGGCCTGGCGGCGACCTTCGGCGTCATCGTCGGCGAACAGGTCCTCATGTGGCTCGCGGTGGCCGGCGTCGCTGCCCTGCTCGCCGCCTACCCGGCCGCCTTTCGGGGCGTGCAGTGGCTGGGCGCCGCCTACCTAGCCTGGCTCGGCCTGCGCATGCTGCTCGCCAAGCCCGGGGCG
>NZ_JANODC010000503.1:0-9725 GCF_031412495.1 Rhizobacter sp.
GGCCCGAACACCGAGACGATGCGGTGCTTCGGGATGTCGAGGTCGAAGTTCTCGTACAGCGGCCAGCCGGCGAAGTATTTCGTCAGGCCGCGGATCGTGATGTGGGTACCCGCGGGTCCGGGGTGGAACGGACGCTCCGGAACGTCGATGACGACAGCCGCGTTGATCACTTCGCTCATCGCCCGCTCCAGTGCACGATCCTGCGCTCGGCGACGAGGAACAGGACGTTGAGCCCGTAGCCGAGGGCGCCGGCCGAGAGGATCGCGGCGTACATGCTCTTCACGTTGAGGACCTGCTGCGCATCGATGATGCGGTGGCCGAGGCCGTTGTCCGAGCCGATGAACATCTCGGCGACGATGACGATCACGAGCGCCATCGACACCGCCGAGCGCAGACCCACGAACGTCGGCTGCAGGCTCTCCCAGATCAGCACGTCCTTGAACACCTGCCAGCGCGACGCGCCCATGACGCGCGCGGCCATGACGCGTTGCTTCCTCGCGTTGATGACGCCGTAGGCGCTGTTGAAGACGACGATCAGCAGCGCGCCGAAGGCGGCGATCGCGACCTTGTTGATGTCCGAGACGCCGAAGATCAGCAGGAAGAGCGGGATCAGCGCCGACGAAGGCGTCGAGCGGAAGAAGTCGATCAGGAACTCGACGCTGCGGTAGGCCTTCTCGTTGCTGCCGAGGAGGACGCCGAGCGGCACGCCGACGAGCGCGGCGATGAGGAAGGCCTGCAGCGTGCGCAGCACCGTGACGGCGAAGTCGAGCAGCAGCGGGCCGCCGGCCAGGCCGACGACCAGCGCCTCGAGCGTGGCCCAGGGCGTGGGCAGGAGGATCGCCTTGATGAGGCCGGCCCGGACGACCAGATCCCAGGCGACGAAGAGGGCGAGCGGCCCGAGCACCGGCAGCAGCCGGTGCCAGGGGAACGCCTTCGCCGCAGGCGGGGCGACGTCGCGGCTCGCCGTCCAGGGCCCCGTCGCTGCGGCACCGTTGCTCGTCCGTGCGCCCATGCTCACCCCTTGAAGAGCATCGGCTCGACCAGCACCCTCTTCTCGAAGATGCCCTTGTCCGAGAACAGGTCGTAGAACTTCTGGAAGTGGGCGATGTCGCTCGACTTGAACTCGTGGTGCAGCATGTACGACGCGAGCGGCACCTCGTTGGCGAGCGCGCCCTCGATCGCGGTGTAGCCCTTCATGTGCTGGCGCGCCTCGTCCGGCTTGTTGCGCACGAGCTCGATGCCGCGGGCGTAGGCGGCGATGAACCGCTTCGTCTCGGCCGGGTACTTCTTGATGAACTCGGTCGTCAGGCTGGCCGAGCCGCCGTGCCAGGGCGCCATCGGGTCGCCCAGGATGTAGCGGGCGACGACGCCGGCCTCGAGGACCCGCGTCGTGCCGTTCAGGCGGCCGATCGTTCCGGTCGGCTCGAGCGTGTAGGCGGCGTCGATCTGGCCGGCGGCGAGCGAGGCGACGTGCTGGCCGATCGGCAGCTCGATGACGCTCATCACGCCGGCGCCGGCGCGCTCGAGCATCGTCTTGGCGAGGGTCACGTTCTGGATGCCGGGACCGGAGGCGACGCGCTTGCCCTTCAGATCGGCCATCGTCTTCACCGGGCTGTCCTTCGGGACCAGGAACTCCTCGAGCACGTACTTGGCGTTGCTCGGGTTGGTCGCGAAGATCTTGAACAGGCCCGGCTGGGCGATCTCGCCGATCGCAAGGTTGGCCGAGCCGGTGCCGTTCGAGCTGCCGTCGGATCGGCCGGCGAGCATCGCTTCCATGACCTGCTGCGCGCCGGCGAACTTGATCGGCTCGACCTCCAGACCGGCTTCCTTGAAGTAGCCCTTGTCCACCGCGGCGAAGAACGGCAGGCCTGCCGCCACCGGCCAGAAGCCGATGCGGATCTTCGGCCCCGCCTGGGCGCGCGCGAAGCGCGGCAGGCCGAGAACGGACGCGGCGCCGGCGGCGGCGAGGAGCACGCGGCGCCTCGCGTTCGCCGGTTCGCTCGCGGCCTCCTCGGCGATGCGACGTGTCTTCGATGCGGGCGGGTGATTCATGGCGGTTCCCAGGTTGACAGGACAGGAAGGGCGGCTAGCTCGCCTCGGTACGCAAGCGCTCGAGGTAGGCGCGCCAGCCGCCCGAGGCGGTGATGTCCAGCGCGCCGTCGACCGCGTGCGCTTCGCAGAGGAAGCCGTGCACGTGGCGGCCGTCGTCCAGCGCGAGGCTGCCCAGCCCGAGCGGCGGCGGCACCAGGGCGAGGAAGGAGCCGACGGCGGTGCTCGGCAGGTCCCAGATTTCGAGGTCGACGGCGGCACCGCCGGCCTTGACCCGCAGCAGTCCCGGCTTCGGCGGCGTGGTTCCGGGCAGGGCGAACAGGCGATAGCAGGGCGCCGTGCGCACCGACTCGCGCAGCACGGCGCCGCGCTCGGTGAGCTGGCCGTTCAGGGGCAGGCCGGAAAGGTGCGCGCCGACGACGGCAATGGACAGCACCGGCTCGGCGGCGGGAAGACGTGGCGACGGATCGTCTGGCGCCGCGGCCTCGCCTCGCACCCCGGTCGCACCGAGCGTCAGGCCCAGGCTCTCCTGCCAGGCGATGCCGAAACGGGCGAGCGCCGCGTCGACGCCGGCGCGGCCGATGAAGCTCACCCCGAAAGGCAGCGCCTTGGCCGTGGTGCCGGCCGGCACCGCCAGCGCGCACCAGCCGAGCAGGTTGACGAAGTTCGTGTAGGTGCCGAGCTGGGCGTTCACCGCGATCGGGTCGGCGTCGACCTCGGCGTGGCGCGGGTGGCCCGGTGCGGTCGGCACCATGAGCAGATCGACTTCCTCCCAGATCGATTGCGTGTCGCGCCGTGCGCCGCGCAGCCGGTACAGGCCCCGGAAAGCGTCGGTCGCCGAGAGCCTGGCGCTCGGTTCGACGACGCTGCGCACGATCGGATCGAGCGCCTCGGGCGAGCCGGCCAGGAGCTGCTCGATCACCGCATGCCGCTCGGCAACCCACGGGCCGGCGTAAAGCAACCCGGCGACGGCGTGCAAGGGCGCAAAGTCGATCGGCGCGACCCGATGACCCAGCGACTGCACGTGCCTGACCGCGGCCTCGAAAGCCGCGCCGTAGCCGGCATCGCCGCTGAAGACGGCGTGCGACGGGATGCCGATGCGCAATGTCCGGCCGAAGCGGGCCGGGCCCGGGGCGAACTCGCTGTAGGCGTCGGCCTCGTCGGGACCTTCGACGATGGCGAGGACGGACGCCGCATCGGCGACGGTCAAGGCGAACACGGCCACGCAGTCGAGGCTGCGGCAAGCCGGCACCACGCCGCTCGTGCCCACGCGCCCCGGCGTCGGCTTCAGCCCGACGACCTGGTTGAAGCCGGCCGGCACGCGGCCCGAGCCGGCAGTGTCGGTGCCGAGGGCGAAGGGCACGTCGCCGCGCGCGACCACCACTGCCGAGCCCGAGCTCGACCCGCCGCTGATGCGATCCGCCGCGAGGGCGCTGCTCGGCCGCCCGTAGGGCGAGCGGGTCCCGACCAGGCCGGTGGCGAACTGGTCGAGGTTGGTCTTGCCGACGCACACCGCGCCGGCCGCGATCAGCTTCGCGACCGCGCCGGCGTGCGCCGTCGGCGTGTACGCGAACGCGGGGCAGGCGGCGGTGGTCGGCAGGCCGGCGACGTCGATGTTGTCCTTGACGGCAAACGGCACGCCGAAAAGGGGCAGTTCGATCCGCCGCTGCGCACGATCCAGGCGCGCCGCGCGCGCCTGGAGTGCGTCGACCTGGGCCGCGATGCCGGCCCGACCGACGATCGTGATCCACACGCCCGGGGGGCTTTCGACCTCGAGGCGCCGATGCAGGCTCAGCAGGGCCGGCAGGGGCGAGTCACCCGCCTGGAAGGCGCGGGTCCAGTCGGCGAGGGTGACGGGCAATGACGGGTTCAATCGAGCTGCTCTGGTATACCAACTCGTACACCGCACGATCCATGCCAGGCACAGGGACGCCGCCGCATCGGCCCTTTGATTTACGGAGATCCCGTGTGCGGATCGAATTTATGTTGCAATGCAGCATGGCTGATGCAACCAGCATGAGACTCAGTCTCGAGGACGTTCTTGGCGATCTGTGGGACGCGAGGCGCAGGGAGGACCTGGGCCGGCTCGCGCTCCTCGTGCACTGCGACCTGCGGCGCTGGGCGCGGGCTGCGAAGCAGGAACTGCTGGCCAAGCATGCGCAGGACCTCGTCTTGACCTGCCCCTGCGCGACACGGCAGGAATTCATCCGTCGCGTCGACTGGCTGATCGACGAGGCCGAGAAGGCGCATTCAAGCCTTCATCGAGCTCCTGTCACTTGCTGACGGTGGCCGACCAGGGCGTCGGCCCAGCGATCGGGCGAAGCGTCGTCGTAGAAGCAGCGCAGAGGACCCGGCCACAGGTGCGCCGGCCCGCCGCCATCCGAGAACGGCACGGGCGAGCGCGGCGAACAACGGGTGTGGGCGTCCGAGCCTTCCATCCCTACGAGCTTGCCCCGCCCTTTTCAGGCTGCAGGATCGGGGCCCGGCGCACCCTTCAGCGGACGGTCATCGGCCTCCCTCAGCGTTTGGAAGCCTCGGGGGATCGCACCAGAAGCACCGGGACCGGGGCGGCGCGGAGGATCTGCTCGGCATCGCTGCCGAGCATCGCGCGGCCGATGCCGCGGCGTCCGTGCGTGCCGAGGACGATGAGTTCGGCGCGCCACTCGGCCGCCTGCTCGACCACGACGTCGGACGTCCGGCGTGCGAAACACTCGACGGTGACGGTCTCGACGGCCACCCCCGCGGCCGAAACGCGGCCCTTGCCCGTCTCCAGGATCTGCTCGGCCCGCCGGCGCAGCGCCGGCAGGACCGTGTTCAGGTAGGTGGCGCCGGTCTCGAACCCGGTCGTGAAAATCAGTTCGTCGAGCACGTGCACCAGGCGGATCGTTCCTCCAGTAGCGCGCGCGATGGCGATCGCCTCGGCGAGGCCCCGGCCGGAGGTCGGGCTGCCGTCGACAGGAACCAGGATGCGCTGATACATGGCTCAGCGCGATGCGGCCGCGATGCGGGGCATCGCGGAAGGGGTCCAACGGGCAATGAGCCCGACGCGAAGCGCGCGGTCGACGTTGGCGACGTTCAGGCGAATCATGGCGTCCTGGGTGGGAGTGGAGCCTCACGATAGGCCGAGCGGAACCCGAAGGCTTGATCTTGCGCAAACGCGCATCGACCCGGCCCCTCGCCACAGGCGGGGCCTCGCAGCGCCGTCAGCGCAGCACGATGTCGCCGTCGAAGTTCACCTTCAGCCCGAGCGCCGGGATCTCGAGGGTCATGGTGGCGGAGCAGGCGTTCGGGGCGGCGCCGGTGGCGACCGCCCGGGCCACGGCCTGCTCGATCTCGCGCTGCGAGTTGACGCCCACCATCTTCAGGAACTTGCGGATGCTCAGGTTCAGAGTCTCTTCGTCCATGGGGTTCTCCTCGTCCGGTGACGCCTCGGCAGGGCCGGCAGGTCCGGCCGCGTCCGGCGCTCGGCGATTGTCGACCCGGCGCGTGGTCGCCGGCCCGGTCGAAGCGCTGCCGAAGCTGCCAAACTAGGGCGCTGCCATCCAATCCGGAGACTGCCATGAAGATCATGATCGCCGCCGACGGCAGCGACTACACCAAGCGGGCGCTGGCCTACATCGCGGCCCACGACGAGTGGCTGGGCAACCGACACGAATACACCGTGCTCACGGCAGTGCTCGCCGTGCCGCCGCGGGCAGCCTCGTTCGTCGGCAGCGCGGCGGTCAAGCAGTTCCACGAGGACGACGCCGAGGCGGTGTTCCGGCCGGTGGGTGCCTTCTTCCAGCAGCAGGGCATCGAGGCGACGTACGTCTACGCGGTCGGGCATGCCGCCGACGTGATCGCCGCGCACGCAGCCGACGGCCGGTTCGACCTGCTGATCATGGGCTCGCGCGGGCACGGCGAGATCGTCAACCTCGTCCTCGGCTCGGTCGTCACGAAGGTGCTCGCCCGGACCTCGACGCCGGTGCTCCTGATCCGCTGACGGGCCCTCGCGTCGATGTCGATCAAGTCGATCCTGCTCCACGTCGACGCCACCCCGGCCGCCGTCGTCCGGCTCGAGGTCGCGCTGCAGCTGGCGCAGCGCCTCGCCGCACGGGTGACGGCGGTGTTCGCGGCAGCGTGGGACGCGCAGGCGAGCTTCGCCTACTCGGCTGCCGCGACGCTCGACGGCGTCGGTGGTCCCCTGTCGGCGCATCGGCAAGCGCAGGACCGGCTGCGTCGGCATCGCGGCGCCGACGCGGCCGAGGTCGGCTGGTGCGACATCGTCGGCGAGGCGATCACGCCGGGCTTCCTGGCCGAGGCCGTCTATGCCGACCTGCTGGTGGTGGGCCAGGAGCCGCGGCCGGCCGAGCCCGGCGGAGCGCCGCCCGGCTTCGTCGAGTCGGTGATCCTGCAGAGCGGCCGGCCGACGCTGGTCGTCCCGACGGTCTGCCGACGTCCGGCGGTCGGACGCTGCGCGGTGGTGGCCTGGAACGGCTCGCTCCCTTCGGTCCGGGCGCTGGCCGGAGCCCTGCCTCTGCTGCGCGCAGCGGACCGCGTGCACGTCGCCACGTGGGCCCGGCATGCGCCGCAGGCACCGTTCAGCCGGATCGACGTCCGCGAGTACCTTGCGCGGCAGGGCGTGGCGGCGCAAGTCCATCGGCAAGCGGTGACTCCGGACGTGGGACACGCACTGGGCGACCTCGCGCATGCGCTGGCGGGAGACCTGATCGTCATGGGTTGCTACGGGCACAGCCGCGCCGCCGAGCGCGTCTTCGGCGGCACGTCGCGGTCGATCCTGGCGACCACGGATGTGGCGGTGCTGATGGCGCATTGAGGGTGCGTGCCATGCCCCTGCCGGCGAATCGCCATGCGGGGCAACCCCGATGCCGCATTTGCGAAAAGTTGACCGGAGTCAAGGTGAAACCCTGAAAGCGCGACGCAGCATCGGGCGTTGCGTCCGAAGGCGCACAGTGCGCCCAGACACACAGGAGACAAGAATGATGAAGAGCGGGTTTTCTTTCCTTCGCAGCGGCCTCTCCAAGGCCTTTGCCGCATCCCTCCTGGCGATGGCCGGCGCGGCGCCGGCCTTCGCCTGGGAGCCCACCAAGCCGGTCGAGTTCGTGATCCCCGCCGGCACCGGCGGTGGCGCGGACCAGATGGCCCGGCTGATGCAGGGCATCGTCGTCAAGCACAAGCTGATGAAGGAGCCGCTCATCGTCGTCAACAAGTCGGGCGGTGCCGGCGCCGAGGGCTTCCTGGCGGTGAAGGAAGCCAAGGGCGACCCGCACAAGATCATCATCACGCTGTCCAACCTGTTCACCACCCCGATGGCGACGGGGGTGCCGTTCAGCTGGAAGGACATGACCCCCGTCGCCATGATGGCGCTCGACCAGTTCGTGCTCTGGGTCAACGCGAGCGAGCCCTACAAGAACGCGAACGAATACATCGCCGCGGTCAAGAAGGCAGGGCCGAACAAGTTCAAGATGGCCGGCACCGGCTCCAAGCAGGAAGACCAGATCATCACCGTGGCGCTGGAGAAGGCGACCGGCACGAAGTTCATCTACGTGCCGTTCAAGGGCGGCGGCGAGGTCGCGGTGCAGCTGGTCGGCGGCCACGTCAACTCCACCGTCAACAACCCGATCGAGGCGGTGGCGCAATGGCGCGCCGGCAGCGTCCGCCCGCTCTGCGTCTTCGACGACGAGCGGATGCCGTTCAAGGCCAAGGTCACCGACACCCAGTCCTGGTACGACATCCCGACCTGCAAGGAAGCCGGCGTGCCGACCGACTACACCATGCTGCGCGGCATCTTCATGGCGCCGGGCGTGAAGCCGGACGAGCAGGCCTTCTACGTCGACCTCCTCACCAAGATCCGGGCCACGCCGGAATGGAAGGAGTACATGGAGAAGGGTGCCTTCAACCCGACCTTCATGACCGGCGCGCAGTTCACCAAGTGGCTCGAGGGCGCCGAGGCGTCGCATCGGACCCTGATGACCGAGGCCGGCTTCCTGGCCAAGTAGTCGCGGCTCGATCTCGAGCCAGGGAGGCGGCGGCCGCGCGAGCGGCGCGCCGCCTCGATCCATATCACCACGAGGGGGGCTCCTTGGAGCAAGACGATCCATCCGGCGGGCCGCGTCGCAGCGGCGTCGCCACGCACGTGGTCGAGGCGGTGGTCGCCGCGATCCTGCTCGTGATCGGCATCGTGGTCCTGGTCGAGAGCCGGCGCCTGGGCTCGGAGTGGACCAGCGACGGCCCGGGATCGGGCTACTTCCCCTTCTACATCGGCCTGATCATCGTCGTCTCCAGCCTCGGCCTGCTCTACCAGTCGCTGCTCGGCAAGAAACGCAAGAGGGAGATCTTCGTCGACTCGGTGCAGCTCAGGCGCGTGCTGTCGGTGCTGGTTCCCGCCGCGCTCTACGTGCTCGCGATCCGCTTCATCGGCGTGTACCTCGCCTCGGCGGTCTACATCGCGCTCTTCATGATCGTCCTCGGCAAGTATTCGCCGCTGCGCAGCGTCGTCGCCGCCATGGCGATCAACGTCTTCTTCTTCTTCCTCTTCGAGGTGTGGTTCAAGGTGCCGCTGTTCAAGGGCGCGCTCGACCCCCTGGGCTTCCTCGGCTACTAGATTTCGGCCCCGCGGCCCTACGGAGCAGACGCGACATGGATGAAATCGGCGCTCTGATGCACGGCTTCGCCGTGATCCTGACGCCCATGAACATCGGTCTGATGTTCGTCGGAATCATCCTCGGCGTGCTGATCGGCGTCCTGCCCGGCCTGGGCGGTGCCAACGGCGTCGCCATCCTGCTGCCGCTCACGTTCACGATGTCGCCGACCTCGGCGATCATCATGCTGTCGTGCATCTACTGGGGCGCGCTGTTCGGCGGCGCCATCACCTCGATCCTGTTCAACATCCCGGGCGAGCCGTGGTCGGTGGCGACCACCTTCGACGGCTACCCTATGGCGCAGAAGGGCCAGGCCGGCGCGGCGCTGACGACGGCGTTCACCTCGTCCTTCGTCGGCGCGCTGGTCGCGGTGGTGATGATCACCTTCCTGGCGCCCCTGGTGGCCAAGTTCGCCCTCAAGTTCGGCGCGCCCGAGTTCTTCGCCGTCTACCTGCTCACCTTCTGCAGCTTCGTCGGCATGGGCAAGGGGTCGCCGTTCAAGACCCTGCTGTCGATGGCGCTCGGCTTCGCCCTGGCCAGCGTCGGGATGGACACCGTGACCGGCCAGCTGCGGATGACCTTCGGCCAGCCCGAGCTGATGCGCGGCTTCGACTTCCTGATCGCCGTCATCGGCCTGTTCGGGATCGGCGAGATCCTGCTGTCGATGGAAGAGGGCCTGAAGTTCTCGGGCAAGAGCGCCAAGATCGATCCCAAGGTGGTGTGGCAGACCTGGAAGCAGCTGCCGAAGTACTGGATGACCTCGGTGCGCAGCTCGCTCATCGGCATCTGGATGGGCATCACCCCGGGCGGCGCGACGCCGGCCTCGTTCATGAGCTACGGGCTGGCCAAGAAGGTGTCGAAGAACGGCTCGAAGTTCGGGACCGGCGAGATGGAAGGCGTCATCGCCCCCGAGACGGCGGCGCATGCCGCCGGGACGAGCGCGCTGCTGCCCATGCTGGCGCTCGGCATCCCCGGCTCGCCCACCGCGGCCGTGCTCCTCGGCGGCCTGCTCATCTGGGGGCTGCAGCCCGGCCC
>NZ_JANODC010000504.1:0-5791 GCF_031412495.1 Rhizobacter sp.
CCGTTGGCCAGCATCCAGGTGTCGTAGGTCCAGTGCACGGTGTTCGGCGAGCACGCCTTGCCGGTCAGGTCGGACGTGGCCGCACCGGAGTTGATGAAGGCCTTGCCCTTTTCCCGCGTCAGCTGGCTGACGGCGAGCGCCACCGACGAGGTCGGCACGTCGAAGATGGCGTCGACCTTGTCGACGTCGTACCAGGTGCGCGCAATCGTCGAGCCGACGTCGGGCTTGTTCTGGTGGTCGGCCGAGACGATCTCGACCTTCATGCCCTTGCGGGCGGCGCCGAAGTCCTCGACCGCCATCCGCGCCGCGACCACCGAGCCGGGGCCGGCGACGTCGGCATAGAGGCCCGACATGTCGTTCATGACGCCGATCTTGATCACGCCGTCGGACACCTGGGCGTGGGCCGGGCCGGCGGCGCAGGCGAGCGCGGCGGCGGCGGCCGAGGTCGCCAGCTTGAATTTCGTCTTCATCGTCATCTTGTCTCTCCTTGAGGTGAACCGAATGAAACCTGCCCCGCGTCCCGGCCTGGGCCTCAGACGCCGAGATGCTCGTGCAGCATGCCCATCTTCGCCTGCAACTCCGCGGCGGCGAAGCTCTCCACGATGCGGCCATGCTCCATGACATAGAGGTGGTCCGCGAGCGGCGCCGCGAACCGGAAGTTCTGCTCGACCATGACGATGGTGAAGCCGCGCTCGCGCAGCATCCGGATCGTCTGCGCCAGCATCTGCACGATCACCGGCGCCAGGCCTTCGGAGATCTCGTCCAGGAGCAGCAGCTTGGCGCCCGAGCGCAGGATCCGCGCCACCGCGAGCATCTGCTGTTCGCCGCCCGACAGGCGCATGCCGGGGCTGGCCCGGCGCTCCTTCAGGTTGGGGAACATGGTGTAGACCTCGGCCACGCTCATCCCGCCCTCGGCCAGCTGCGGCGGCAGCAGCAGGTTCTCCTCGGCCGACAGACTGGCGAAGATGCCGCGCTCTTCCGGGCAGTAGCCGAGGCCGAGCCGGGCGATCCGGTGCGTGGCCATGCCGACCGTCTCGGTGCCGCGGACCTTGATCGATCCCTTGCGCGAGCCGATGAGGCCCATGATCGCGCGCAGCGTGCTGGTCCGGCCGGCGCCGTTTCGGCCGAGCAGGGTCACGACCTCGCCCTCGCCGACCCGGAGGTCGACGCCGTGCAGCACGTGCGACTCGCCGTACCAGCCGTGCAGGCCGCTGATCTCGAGGAAGGGGACCGCCACGGTCAGTGAGCCCCGGCCAGCTCGGCGTCGGCGGTGCCCATGTAGGCCTCGATGACGGCGGGGTTTCGCGAGACCTCGGAATACGGCCCTTCGGCGAGCGTCGCGCCGCGCGCCAGCACCGTGATCGTGTCGGCGATCGATGCGACGACGCTCATGTTGTGCTCGACCATCAGCACCGTGCGGTTGGCGGCGACCTTGCGGATCAGTTCGCGGACACGCTCGACGTCCTCGAGGCCCATGCCCTGCGTCGGCTCGTCGAGCAGCATGAGCGTGGGGTCCATGGCCAGCGTCGTCGCGATCTCGAGCGCGCGCTTGCGCCCGTAGCTGAGCTCGACCGCAGGCAGGGCGGCGTAGGCCCCGAGGTCGACCGATTGCAGCAGCGCCATCGCCTCGTCGTCGAGCACGCTGAGCGACGACTCAGGCTTCCAGAAGTGGAACGAGGTGCCGAGCTTCCTCTGCAGGGCGACGCGGACGTTCTCGAGCACCGAGAGGTGGGCGAACACGGCCGAGATCTGGAACGAGCGGACGACGCCGCGCCGGGCGATCGCGGCCGGCTTCTCGCTCGTGATGTCCTGGCCCTGGAACAGGATCCGCCCGGAGGTCGGCGTCAGGAACTTGGTGAGGAGGTTGAAGCAGGTCGTCTTGCCAGCGCCGTTCGGCCCGATCATGGCGTGGATGGTGCCGCGACGAACTCGAAGGTTCACCTTGTCCACGGCGACGAAGCCCTTGAACTCTTTCGTCAGCTCGCGCGTCTCGAGGATGAACTCCGCATCGCCGCTCATGAACCGTCCTCCGGCGCAGGCTGCGAACGCGCCGGGTCGCCGCCGAGGCGGTCGGTCAGCGCCGCGGCCACCGCGAGAGCGGCATCGCGGTGGCGCGCGCCCCGGTCGGCGCCGAGCAGCGCCTTGTTGATGCAGACCGACACCGCGGCGACGACCTCGCCGGCGACGCCGAACACCGGCGCCCCGAACGAGATCACGCCTTCGCGAACGGCTTCCTCGTCGATGCTGTAGCCGCGCTTGCGGGTCACGGCGAGCTCCTTCAGGAGCGCGTCGACGCTGCGCGGACCCTTCCGGGTCAGGCGCGTGCCCAGCCCGGCGGCAAAGCGGCTCCGCACCTCTTCGGCGGGCAGGAAGGCGAGCATCGCCTTGCCGCTGCCCGACAGATACGCCGGCAGGCGCATGCCGACGTTGAAGGCGAGGCCGAGCGGCCGCGCACTGTTGCGCACCGCGACGTAGAGCGCCTCGGTGCCGGAGAGGACCGAGAGGACCACGGTCTCCTCGGGGGCCGCGCCGCGGTCCGACCACAGCGCGGCGAACTCCTGCGCCACGTCGGTGCCGGACACGAAGGCCTCGGCCAGGCCCATCACGCGCGGCCCGATCAGGAAGGTGCCGTCGGGCTGGCGGCGCAGATAGCCGAACGAGACCAGCGTGCTGCACAGGCCGTGCACGCTGCTCTTCGGCAGCCGCAGGTCGCCGGCCAGCCGGGCCAGGCTCATGGGCCCGCGCGCGTCGGCGAGCCGCTCGAGCAGCGTCAGCGCCCGCGACAGCGCCGGCACCAGGGCCGGGCCGTTGCTGCGGCCTCGCCCCAGGGGCATCAGGCGGGCGGAGGAGAGGGCGCTGTCGGCTCGTGGGTGCATCGCGGAAGGGGGCCCGGCATTCATCAGGTTGAACCGGCTTCAGAACGCCGGACGCGGAGTCTAGGCAGGACATGCCGGGCCGCGTGCCCCCGGGCCCGACGATCGGGGGTTAGCCCTCAGAGGAGTTGCCCTTAGCCGCCGCGGCAGGGCCTTCGCTCACCCGCCCGACCAGCCACAGGCCCAGGAGGATCGCGGCCGCGGCGCCGGCCTGCGTGGGCCAGGCGAGGCGATGCGCGTTCCACAGCAGCCAGCTCGTGGCGACCAGCAGCACGGCGAAGAGCGCCAGCGCGGCGGCCCGGGCCCGCTTCGGCAGCTCGGTCTCGAAGCGCTCCAGCGTGGCCGGATCGAACGGCGCGGGTGGCACCGCCCCGGCCAGGTCGAGGGGGCGCCAGCCCGGCGGCTTGAGGCAGAGCGCCACCTTGTCGGCCCAGCGCCGCGTCCGCCAGGCATCGCGGGTGAGCCCGGCATAGACCTGCAGGTTGGCGCGGATCGGGTCCCAGCTGCGCAGAGGGCTGCGCGTGCCGTAGACGCAGGGGATCGTCGGGTCTTCGGCGGCGTAGGTGCCGAACAGCCGGTCCCACAGGATCAGGATGCCGCCGTAGTTGCGGTCGAGGTAGGCGTCGTTCACGGCGTGGTGGACGCGGTGGTTGCTCGGCGCACAGAACCAGCGGTCGAACCAGCCGAGGCGGCCGATGTGCTCGGTGTGGACCCAGAACTGGTACAGCAGGTCGATCAGGGCGACGACGGCGAAGACCAGCGGCGGAACGCCGGCGATCGCCATCGGCAGGTAGAAGATCCAGCCGAACAGCCACCCGCTCGAGGTCTGGCGCAGGGCCGTCGACAGGTTGTAGTCCTCGCTCTGGTGATGCACCACGTGCGCGGCCCAGAACAGGGCGATCCGGTGCCCGGCGCGGTGGTGCCAGTAGTAGAGGAAGTCGTAGGCGACGAGAGCGACGAGCCACGTCCACACGGACTCGACCGGCAGCTGCCAGACGGCGAACCCGGCGTAGACGGCGCTGTAGATGCCCAGCCTGAGCAAGGCGCTGAAGAGCCCCGCCACCTGGCTCAGCACGCCGAGGCCGATGCTCGACATCGCGTCGTTCAGCCGGTAGGTGTTGCGGCCGCGGCGCCGTCCGATGGCGAGCTCGAGGCCGATCAGCGCCAGGAAGACGGGCGTCGCCAGGACGATGATCTGCGGGCCGGTCATGACGCGAAGCCGGCCTAGCGCGCGAGCGGGAGCTTGCGATGGATCACGTAGCGGCCGTCGCGCACCGACACGTAGCCGCCGGCCGTCAGGTCCTTGACGATCCGGTTGACCATCTCGCGCGAGGAGCCGACGCGGTCGGCGATGTCCTGCTGGGTCAGCTTCTCGCGGACCACGCGCTCGGCACCGACGGGGTCCGACAGATCCATGAAGACGCTGACCATGCGGCCGTAGACGTCCTTCAGCGCGAGGTCCTTCACCTGCTCGGTGAGACGCCGGACCATGCGCGTGAGCTTGCGCGAGAGGTGCAGGGCGAACTCCGGGTGCTCGGCCATGAAGGCCCGCATCTCCGCGCCGGGAACCACGCAGCAGGTGGTCGGCTCGACCGCCTTCACCGATGCCGAGCGCTCGCCGCCGTCGAGGGCGAGCTCGCCGACGTACTCGCCCGGGCCGTGCTCGGCGAGCACGACGTCGCGGCCGTCGGCCGAGCTGGCGAAGGTGCGCAGGCGCCCCGAGACGACGATGTAGATCGAGTCGCTGATGTCGCCTTCGTTGATGAGGATGGCCGGGGCCCGGAACGGGCGCGTGTTGCCGTGCAGGGCGAGCGCTTCGAGCAGCTGACCGGAAAGACGGTCTTCTGCCGTATGAGCAGTGCCTCCCTTCGTGTCATGCATCCATCGAATTATCGGCCGCACCGCACCCGTGTGATCAATGTCACTCCACGCGAGCGCCTTGTTCACTCGGCTTCGAAGGCCCTTGTTTAGAGACTGCCCGCATGCCGAGGCGAAGCAATCGCCGCAGCCCCAACCACCGCAAGGAGCGCTTTCATGAAGACCTGTTTCGACGACATCGCCGCCTGTCTGATGGTCGTCACCCTCTCCGTGGCCTCGCTGTCCATGTTCGTCGTCGTCGCCTTCGGCGCGGCCTGAACCGGACCGCCAGACCGCCTGCCCCGAAGGAGAACTGCCATGCCGCCGCTTTCGCGAGAGTTCACGCGCCTCGGCATGACCCGGCTGTGCGCCTGGGTCGGCCTCGCCGGCGCTGCCGGGGTGGGCCTGCTCGCCACCTGGCGCGCCGTCCTGCTGGCCGTCGCCGTGTCGCTGGGCGGTTGCGCCGCCCTGCCCCACGACGTTGCCCGCCCGGCGTCGTCCGTCAGCGACGATGTCGACGGCACCGCGCTGGCCCGGGCCGCGGTGGCGTCGATGGCCGCTGCCGGGCCCGGCGGGTCGGGCTTCCGCACCTGCCCGGGGGCCGGCAGGCGCTCGAGGCACGCGTCGCCCTGATCCGCCGTGCCGGGAAGACGCTCGACGTCCAGTCCTACCTGGTCGGCAGCGACGCCACCGGACTCGGCTTCCTCGCCGAGCTGCGCGCCGCGGCGCGCCGCGGCGTCCGCGTGCGCGTCCTCGTCGACGACCTGTACGCCGCCGGCCAGGACGACCTGCTGGCGGCGTTCGCAGCGCACGCCAACGTCGAAGTGCGCATGTTCAACCCGCTGCCGGCGCGAAGCGGAGGCGTCGTCCGCCGCGTCGCTTTCTCGCTGCACGATTTCTCGCGCATCAACCGGCGCATGCACAACAAGCTGTTCATCGCCGACGCGAGCTTCGCCGTCACCGGCGGCCGCAACATCGCCGACGAGTACTTCGAGCGCGGCGACGACACCCACTTCATCGACATGGACGTTCTCGCGGCCGGTCCGGGTGCGCGAGCTGGG
>NZ_JANODC010000505.1:0-4650 GCF_031412495.1 Rhizobacter sp.
CGACGGCCAGGTGGCGGCGGCGGTGCCGTGGCCGACGCGGACCAGCGCGATGAAGACGAGGACGCCGAACGGCAGGTAGCCGAGCAGGTTCGAGACGAGGTCGAACCCGGTCCAGTAGCGCGGCCAGCCGGTGGCGAGGAAATCGAGCGGGCCCACCGCCGGGTTGCGCCAGCCCTCGAACGGGTAGAGGCTCGCGTAGACGATCAGGGCGGCGTACAGCCACGCGAGCGGCACCGCCGAGCTGCGGTGGCGCGGCGGCGGCGCTTCCCCGGCACTCGACGGGGCGCCCGCGGCGCGCTCGGATTCCATTCAGAAGGGCTTGACGATCACGAGGACGACGATGGCAGTGAACAGGAGCACGGCCGACTCGTTGAAGACCCGGAACCAGCGTTCGCTGCGCACGTTGGCGAACTCCTCGAACTTGCGCAGCAGCGACCGGCACGCGTGGTGGTAGCCGACGGCGCCCACCACCAGGACGATCTTGGCGTGCAGCCAGTGGTTCTGCGGGCCCTTGCCGACGCCGTAGCCCAGCCACAGGACGAGGCCGAGCCCGATCGCCGGGACCATCAGCAGGCTCATGAAGCGGTATAGCTTGCGAGCCATCATGAGCAGCCGCTCGCGCTCGGCGTGGCTGTCGGCCGGCACGGTGACTAGGTTCATGAACAGGCGCGGCAGGTAGAAGAGGCCGGCGAACCAGCTCGCCACGAAGACGAGGTGCAGGGCCTTGACCCACAGGAACGATGAACCCATGCATCGATTATCGGCGGCGCTCCGTGCGCCCCGGTCGGTCCGGGAATGCGCTGCCCTCCCTAGAATCGAGGCGTGAAGACGCCACCGCCCTTTCCCGCCAGCCGGCCGCGGCGCCTGCGGCGCCACGCCTGGAGCCGCGATCTCGTCCGCGAGTCGGCGCTCGGCGCGAGCGACCTGATCCTGCCCGTCTTCGTGCTCGAGGGCGAGGGCAAGACACAGGACATCGCCTCGATGCCCGGCATCCAGCGCGTCAGTCTCGACCGCCTCTACCCGATCGCCGAGGAGTGCGTGGCGATGGGCATTCCGGTGCTCGCCCTGTTCCCGGTGCTGGAGCCGTCTCTGAAGAGCGAGGACGGGGGCGAGGCGCTCAATCCCCGCGGCCTGGTGCCGACGGTCGTGCGCGAGCTGAAGAAGCGCTTTCCCGAGCTCGGCCTGATGACCGACGTCGCGCTGGACCCCTACACCTCGCACGGCCAGGACGGCCTGCTCGACGACACCGGCTACATCGTCAACGACGCCACCGTCGCGGTGCTGGCGAAGCAGGCGCTGGTCCAGGCCGAGGCCGGCGTCGACATCGTCGCGCCCAGCGACATGATGGACGGGCGCATCGGCGCGATCCGCTCGGCTCTCGAGGAGAGCGGCCGCATCCACACCCTGATCATGGCCTACAGCGCCAAGTACACGAGCGCCTTCTACGGTCCGTTCCGCGACGCCGTCGGCTCGGCCGCCAACCTCGGCAGGAGCAACAAGAAGGTCTACCAGATGGACCCGGGCAACGGCGACGAGTCGCTGCGCGAGGTGGCCCTCGACCTCGCCGAAGGCGCCGACATGGTGATGGTCAAGCCCGGCATGCCGTACCTGGACATCGTGCGCCGGGTCAAGGCCGAGTTCGGCGTGCCGACCTTCGCCTACCAGGTGAGCGGCGAATACGCGATGCTCAAGGCCGCCTCGCTGAACGGCTGGCTCGACCACGACGCCGTCGTCTTAGAAGCGCTGATCGCATTCAAGCGCGCCGGTGCCGACGGGGTGCTGAGCTATTTCGCACTGGAAGCCGCGCGGTTGCTGAAACGGGGGCGCTGAGCGGCCATGACGAAAGCCGTTCGCGTCTTCCACGTCGCCGGCGACCGGTTCACCGAGCTCGAGACCCGTCCCGACCAGCTTCCGGCCAGCGGCCACCTGTGGGTGGCCACCACCCGGGCCGCCTTCGAGGCCGCGATCGACCAGGTCCAGGCCTTCCTGCAGGGGCAGACCGGCTCGGCGCTGTTCGAGCTCCATGTCTCCGACCTCCTCAACACGCAGCTGCCCTCGAGCTACGACTACACCTCCACCTACGACCTGCTCGTCTTTCGGCGCCTCACCGGCGCCGTCGCGAGCGAAGGCGAGAACGGGAAGAAGACGGGGGCGGGCTCTGACCCGAAGGCGGCGAGCCAGGCCATCGACACCAGCGCCGTCGGCTTCGCGGTGTTCGACCGCGTGCTCCTTAGCGTGCACCCGGAGGATTGCCAGGTGCGGGAGTACTTCGCGAAACGTCTGCTCGGGCAGGCCGCCTCGACCGAAGGGCGCGCCGGCGTGCGCATGCCGGTCAGTCCGGCCGACCTGATGCTGCGCATGGTCAACCACATGGTGGACAGCTACCTCGAGCTGCGCCGGCTGCTCGGCAAGCAGATCGACGACCTGCAGCGGCAGCTGTTCTCGCCCCGGGCCCAGCCGGGTCAGTGGCACCTGCTGCTCGACTGGCGCAACGCCCTGCACCTGCTCGAGGACACCTGCGAGGACCAGCGCGCCGCGATCACCGAGTGGATCGACGCGCTGGGCGAATGGCCGCCCGAGAAGGACGCCTCCGCGCAGCGCGAGCGCGAGCATCTGCGCGTGCGCTCGCGCGACGTCCTCGAGCACATCGAACGCGTGCTCGCGCACGTGCGCCGGCTCGAGTCGTCATCGGAGACGGCGGTGCAGATCCACTTCTCCGAGCAGAGCAATCGCACCAACGCGATCATGCGCACGCTGACGACGCTCACCGCCATCTTCCTGCCGCTCAACCTCGTGACCGGGTTCTTCGGCATGAACTTCGAGCGCCTGCCGCTCATCCACAGCTCGACCGGCTTCTGGCTCATCGCCGCGGTGATGGTGGCGCTCGGCATCGGCATGAGCCTGTACTTCTGGCGCAAGCGCTACCTGAGTCGGCCCTGAACAC
Source organism: Rhizobacter sp. (assembly GCF_031412495.1). Lineage (GTDB taxonomy): Bacteria > Pseudomonadota > Gammaproteobacteria > Burkholderiales > Burkholderiaceae_C > Schlegelella_A. The sequence goes on from NZ_JANODC010000505.1 coordinate 2,945, forward strand.
GCCGTCGAACGATTTCGCGTTCAGCTCCAGGCAGTACGCGCTTCTCGCCGTCCTTACCCTGACCTGGGGTCTGAACTGGCCGGTAATGAAGATCGGCGTGACCGGCTTTGCGCCGCTCGGCTTCCGCGCCCTGTCGATGTGGCTCGGCCTGCCGGTGCTCTGGCTTGTGCTGCGGCTCCTGCGCGTGCCGTTCTCGATCGCGCGAAGGGACTGGCGCGAGCTCGGCACCCTGACGCTGACCAACATGCTGGTGTGGCACGTGCTCGCGATCCTCGCCGTGCAGGCGCTCTCGTCCGGACGGACGGCGATCCTCGGCTATACGATGCCGATCTTCTCGGCCCTCTGGGGCGTTGCCGTCTTCCACGAGCGCCTGCGCAGCCGCCACGTCGCCGGCATCGTCGCCGCGGGCGTCGGCGTGTCGCTGCTGCTCTGGCACGAGGTCGGCACGCTCACCGGCAGCCCCTGGGCCGCGGTCGGCATGCTCGTCGCCGCCGCCGTGTGGGGGCTCGGCACGCAGCAGATGCGGCGAACCACGATCGAGGCGCCGACGCTGGCGATCGTCTTCTGGATGACGCTGCTCGCGACGCTCTGCATGACCGCCTGGACGGTGCTGTTCGAGCGCGACCGCTGGGTCGTCCCGAGTCCAGCCACCATGGGTGCGATCGCCTACAACGCGGTCCTGATCTTCGGCTTCGCGCAGGCCATCTGGCTCATGATGGCACGCAACCTGCCGCCGGTCGCCTCGAGCATGTCGGTGATGCTGATCCCGGTGCTGGGAACCCTCTCGGGCGCCTGGTTCCTCGGCGAGCAGCTGCACTGGCAGGACGGCGCCGCCATCGTCCTCGTCCTCCTCGCGATCGCCTCGGTGATGTGGCCGGCGCGTCAGCCGGCGTAGGGGTCGGCGAAGCCGAGGCCGGCCAGGATCGCCGTCTCGCGCGCCTCCATCGCCGTCGCGTCGGCGTCGCCCTCGTGGTCGAAGCCCTGCGCATGCAGCGTCCCGTGCACGAGCAGGTGGGCGTAATGCGCCTCCAGGCTGCGCTTCTGCTCACCCGCTTCGCGCCCGACCACCGGTGCGCACAGGACGAGGTCGGCGTGGACCCTCGGCCCGTCGGCGTAGGCGAAGGTCAGGACGTTGGTCGGGCCGTCCTTGCCGCGCCAGGACTGGTTCAGCTCGCGGCCCTCGTCCTCGCCGACGACGCGGACGGTGATCTCGGCCGGTGCGGCGAGCGCGGCGCGGATCCAGCTCGCCACGCGGGCCCGCGTCAGCACGGCGCGGTGCCGACCGTCGGCGAGCTGCAGCGAGAGGGCCAGCGTCGGCCGCGCCGGGCGCGACCGGGCGGGCGCCCTCGCCGGCTCAGGAACGTTCGTCGGCCGCGCCATAGGCCTCGACGATGCGGGCGACCAGCGGATGGCGCACCACGTCGGCCGAGGTGAAGCGCGTCGTCGCGATGCCCTTGACGTCGACCAGCACGCGCTCGGCATCGATCAGCCCCGACGTCGAGCCGCGCGGCAGGTCGACCTGGCTGGTGTCGCCGGTGACCACCGCCTTGGAGCCGAAGCCGATCCGGGTCAGGAACATCTTCATCTGCTCCGGCGTCGTGTTCTGTGCCTCGTCGAGGATGACGAAGGCGTGGTTCAGGGTCCGGCCGCGCATGAACGCCAAGGGCGCGACCTCGAGGGTCGCCTTCTCGAAGGCCTTGGCGACG
>NZ_JANODC010000506.1:0-4188 GCF_031412495.1 Rhizobacter sp.
GCCCGCCGGTCGTGCCGGCGCCGCCACGGCGCCGGAATAGCCGCTTCGTGCCCTGCACGAGGTCGTCGACGAAGGTGAAGAGGACCGGGATCACGAGCAGGCTGAGGAAGGTCGAGGTGATCAGGCCGCCGATCACGACGATCGCCATCGGCGCCCGGAAGCTCGGGTCGACGCCGATGCCGAGGGCGATCGGCATCATGCCGGCGCCCATCGCGATCGTCGTCATGACGATCGGCCGGGCCCGCTTGTGGCAGGCGTCGAGCAAGGCCTCGAAGCGCGACATCGCGTGGTCGCGCTCGGCCATGATCGCGTACTCGACGAGCAGGATCGAGTTCTTCGTCGCGATGCCCATCAGCATGATCAGGCCGATCATCGACGGCATCGACAGCGACTGGCCGGTGATGAAGAGGGCCAGCATCGCCCCGGGGATCGCCAGCACCAGGGCGCCCAGGATCGTCACCGGCTGGACCCAGGCGTGGAACAACAGGACGAGGACGACGTAGATGCAGGCGACGCCGGTCAGGATGGCGAGCAGGAAGCTCTGCGCCAGCTCGGCGAAGGCCTCGGCATCGCCGACCTCCTGCTGGATCACGCCGTTCGGCAGGCTGACCAGGCTCGGCAGCGCCTTGGCCTGCTCGCTGACCAGGCCGAGCGGCTGGCCGTTCAGCTCGATCTCGAAGTTGATGTTGCGCAGGCGGTCGTAGCGGTCGATCTGCGCCGGCCCGCTCTCGATGGTCAGCGTCGCGACGTTGCCGAGCGGCACCGGGCCGCGCGCGCCGGGCACCGGCAGGCGCTGCAGCAGGTCGAGGTCGGTGCGCGCCGACGCGGGCAGCCGCACGACGACCGGCACCTGGCGCTGGCTGAGGTTGAGCTTGGCCAGCGCCTGGTCGTAGTCGCCGGCGGTGGCGATGCGCAGCGTGTCGGCGATCGCCGCCGAGGTGACGCCGAGGTCGGCGGCACGCGCCGAGTCGGGCCGCACGATCAGCTCGGGCCGGGTCAGGCTCGACGTCGACACGACGTTGCCGATGCCCGGGATGGTGCGCAGCTCGCGCTCGACCTTGGCCGCGTGCTCGCTGAGGACGCGGCCGTTCTCGCCGGCGAGGACGATGACGTACTTCTCGCTCGAGCCGCCGAAGCCGACCTTGACGCGCGCGCCCGGGATGACGGCGAGCGAGTCGCGCAGGCGCGATTCGACGGCCTGCTTGGTGACGCCGCCGCGCTCGCCGCGTGGCGTCAGGTTGAGCGTGAGCGTGGCTTGCCGCACCTCGGGCACGCCGCCCATCGCGAACGGGTCGCTGCCGGTGTTGCCACCGCCGACGGCGGTGTAGATCAGCTTGACGTCCTTGTCCTTCTCGAGGATGGCGCGCGCCTGCTCGGCGGTGGCGAGCGTCTGCCGGAAGGTGCTGCCGGGCGGCAGCGCCAGGCTGACCTGCGTCTGCGAGAGGTCGTCGGGCGGAATGAAGGCGCCGGGGATCAGGCCGAGCGCCATCGGCAGCAGCGACAGCACGGCGAAGACGCCGGTCGCCGCCATCGTCGCCCAGCGATGCCTGAGGCACCAGCGGACGACGACCATGTAGTGCTTCAGCCAGCTCGCCTCCTGCTCCTCCTTCTTCGGCCGCTTGAGGATGTAGGCGGCCATCATCGGCGTCAGCATGCGGGCGACGACGAGCGACCAGAAGACGGCGATCGCCGCGGTCCAGCCGAACTGGACGAAGAACTTGCCGGGCACGCCGGACATGAACGCCGTCGGCAGGAAGACGGCGATCAGCGTGAACGAGGTGGCGATGACCGCCAGGCCGATCTCGTCGGCGGCGTCGCGCGCCGCGTCGAGCGGCGACTTGCCCATGCGCAGGTGGCGCATGATGTTCTCGATCTCGACGATGGCGTCGTCGACCAGGATGCCGACGACGAGCGACAGCGAGAGCAGGGTCACGACGTTGATCGAGAAGCCCATCAGGTTCATGACCCAGAAGGCCGGGATCACCGACAGCGGCAGGGCGGTCGCCGAGACCAGCGTCGCCCGCCAGTCGCGCAGGAACAGGAAGACGACCAGCACCGCCAGCGCCGCGCCTTCGTAGAGCAGCAGCATCGAGCCGTCGTAGTTCTCCTGCACCGGATCGATGAAGTTGAAGGCCTCGGTGACGACGCTGTCCGGGTGCTCCGCCTTCAGCTTCCCGATGCGTTCGCGCACGCCGGCCGCGACCTCGGTCTCGCCGGCGCCGCGGGAGCGGACGATCTCGAAGCCGACCACCGGCTTGCCGTTGAGCAGCGCCGCGCTGCGCTGCTCGGCCGTCGTGTCGCTGACGGTGGCGACGTCGGAAAGGCGGATCCGTCGGCCGTCGGCCAGCGCGATCTCGAGCCGGGCCAGCTGCTCGGCCGACTGCACGGTGGCGATCGTGCGCACCGACTGCTCGCTGCCGCCGACGTCGGTGCGGCCGCCCGAGGCTTCCTGCTGGATGCTGCGCAGCTGCCGCGAGATGTCGGAGGCGGTGGCGTTGAGGGCGAGCAGCCGGGCCGGGTCGAGCTCGACCCGGACCTCGCGCGCGACGCCGCCGACGCGGCTGACCGCACCGACGCCGCGCACGGTGAGCATGGCCCGGGTGACCTCGTTGTCGACGAACCACGACAGCGCCTCGTCGTCCATCCGCGTCGACGACACGGTGTAGGTGAGGATCGGCGCGCCGGCCAGCTCCATCTTCGTGATGACGGGGTCGCGCAGGTCGCCGGGCAGGTCGGAGCGGATCCGCTGCACTGCGTCGCGCACGTCGTCGAGCGCTTCCTGGGTCGGCTTCTCGAGGCGGAACTCGGTCGAGATCGTCGCCGTGCCGTCCTGCACCTTGGTGTAGATGTGCTTGACGCCCTGCAGCGTGGCGATCGAGTTTTCGATCTTGCGGGCCACCTCGGTCTCGAGCTGCGCCGGCGCGGCGCCCGGCAGCGAGGCCGTGACGATGATCGTCGGCAGGTCGATGTCCGGGAAGTTCTGGATCTTCATCGAGCGGAAGCTCATCAGGCCGAGGATCGTCAGCATGATGAACAGCAGCACCGACGGCACCGGGTTCTTGATCGACCAGGTGGAGACGTTCATGGCCGGACGCTCGACGCGTTGCGGGCGGTGACCGCCGAGGCCGCGGCGGGCGCGTCGACGACGCGGACCAGGTCGCCGTCGGCGAGGAAGCCGCCGCCCTGGGCGACGACGCGGGCGTCGGCCGGCAGCCCGGAGACGATCTCGATGCGGTCGCCGACGCGGCGGCCGGTCTGCACCTTGCGCTCGACGATCTTGCCGTCGGGGCCGACCTGCATGACGAAGCTGAAGCCCTCGCGGAGCAGGACCGCCGTCTGCGGCAGGGTGAGCGCGCTCGATTCGCCGATCCCGAACTCGCCGCGCGCGAACATGCCGGCGCGGGCGCTGCCGCCACCCGGCAGGTCGACGTAGACGAGGCCGTTGCGCGTCTGCGCATCGACCGTCGGCGCGACCATGCGCACCGTGCCGACCAGCGGCGCCCCGCTCGGCGGCACGACGGTCGCCTGCATGCCGGCGCGCACGCTGGCCAGGTCGGACGACGCCACCTCGGCGCGCCACTCCAGGCGGCCCTTGCGGATCATTCGGAACAGCTCCTGGCCGGCCGGCAGAACGGCGCCGACGGTGGCGCTGCGGGCCGAAATCACGCCGTCGTCCGGGGCCAGGACGGCGGTCTGCGACACCCGCAGCTGGCGCGCCCGCGTCGCGGCCCGCTGCGCGTCGAGACGGGCCCGCGCCGTCCGCTCCGCGGTCACGTACTGGTTGATCGTCGTTTCGCTGAGCGCGCCGGTGGCCTGCAGGCTCTTGGCCCGCTCGGCATTGGCGCTCGCTTCGGCCAGCGTCGCCTCGGCCTCGGCGACGGCGGCGCGCTGCTGCGCCAGCTCGACCTGCATCGTCTCGGCCGCGAAGGTGGCGAGCACCTGGCCGCGCCGGACCACGTCGCCGACGTTGACCTTGACGTCGGCCAGGCGGAGCCCGTTGGCCTCGGTGCCGATCACGGCCTCCTGCCAGGGCGCGATGTTGCCGTTGGCGGCGATGCGCAGCGGCACGCTGGTCGGCTCGGGCCGGGCGACCGTGACGGTGAGCGCCGGGCGCGGCGCCGCCGCTGCCGCCTTCTTGTCGGCTTCGCCCTGCGCCTGCGCCGGCAAGGCGCCGGTCAGCAGGACGGC
>NZ_JANODC010000507.1:0-9128 GCF_031412495.1 Rhizobacter sp.
CGACGCGGCGACGCCGGCGCCGGGCCCTGTCGCCGGGGCGTGCAGTGCGAACCTGGTTGCGCTCAGCCTTTGCAACGCGGTGCAGAACCCATGAGGGGGTTGCGCCCGGTGCTGCACGGCTGCCTCCTCGCCGTGGCATGCGGGCTGGCCGCAGCCGCCGCTGCGCAGGCCGCATCGGGCGCCGGGCCGGACCGGGCGGCGTCCGGCGGTGCGGGCCGCAGCGGCAACATCCCGTTCAAGATCGTCACTGCTTCAGAGCGGGGCACCTATATCCAGATCGGGCGCGACCTGGCGAAGTTCGTGGCGCCGGACGCCGGCATCGACCTCGAGGTGCTGCCCTCCGCCGGCTCGGCAGAGAACGTGAAGCGCCTGCGCCGCGAGGCGGGCGTCAAGCTCGCGCTCGTCCAGTCCGACGTGTACCAGGCCTTCCTCGACCAGGCCGCGGCCGGCAACGCCGAAGCGCGCGAACTGATCCAGCCGCTGCGCCTGATCATGCCGCTCTACAACGAGGAGATCTACTTCATCGTCCGGGCCGACGCACCGCAGGCTTTCGTGCACGAGATCCGCAATGCCCGCATCAACGTGGGCCCGCTGCTGAGCGGGACGGCCATGACGGCGACCACGCTGTACCGCCAGCTCTTTGGCGCGGCGCTCCCCGACGCCAACGCCAGCTTCCTGAGCAACGAGGAGGCCCTTGTCAAGCTCACCGGTGACAAGAGCCTGGACGTGGTCGTGGTGGTGGCGGGGCAGCCGGCCAGGCTCCTGGCGGACATGAAGCCGGAGGCCCGGCAACTCATCAAGCTGCTGAAGTTCGACCCGGCCCAGCCGGGCAGCGAGGAGGCGCTCCGGACCTATTTCAAGGCGACGGTACGTGCGACGAGCTACCCGAACCTGCTGTCCGAGGACATCTCCGGCATCGCGGTCAAGGCCTACCTCGTGACCTACGACTACAACCTGGGCGTCACGGTGAACCGGCTCACGCGCTTTGCGCGCTCGTTGTGCAACCGCTTCGACACCCTTCAGGCGCAGGGGCATCCGAAGTGGCGCGAGGTCGAGCTCGGGCTGCCGGCGCTCGGCCGCGGCTGGTCTTACTACCCGCCGATGGCCAAGGAAATGCGGAGCTGCATGGAGCAGCGGGCGAAGCCCATGCCGGTCGTCAAGGCGTGCACGCAGCAGGAGCGCATTCTCGGCCTGTGCAAGTGAGGCTCGCTCGGCAGCCGAAGGGCCGGCTGCATCGGGTCAGGGACAGAGCTCCATCCGCTGCGTGACGCCGGCGATGGTGTCGGTCACGAACCAGAAGTAGTACTCCTTGCCGGTGATGTCGATCGACTCCCGGCCGGTGGGGGCGCCGCGTCGCGTCGAGTAGACCACCGGGACGACCCAGCCGCGTTCCGAGCTCCGGCCGAGGCCGAGCGGGCAGCCTCCGGGCTCGGGCTTGCCGTAGCTGATCTCGACGTTCTTCTTCGAGCCGGGGATCGTGAAGGCGAAGTAGTCGCTGATCGTCTTCTGGTAGCCCACCGGTGCCCGGCCGCGTACCACCACGGGTGCCTGCGGCTCGGGCGTGCCGGCGCAGCCGGCGAGCAGGGCGATGGCGCAGGCAAGCGCGCCGGCGCAGGCGGGCCCGTGCCGGCGCACCGGGTGCATCGTGTCGATCGTTGCGTTGGACAGCGGCAGCTCCAGTCCTGATGGAAGGCGCAGCGAGGTGTGCGCACCCGATGAGAAAGGGCCGCCGCGATCGGCGCAACCCCTCGAGTAAGTGTCTCTCAAACGGAAGGGAGTTTGGCAGCGCCCGTCGTCATCGATTCGGTCGGCTCGCCGGGGCGAACAGGCCGGAAGAATGGTGCAGTGTCCCGGCGGCGTCGACCACGACGGCATCGACGTCGCGTTGCGCCTCGATCAGAGCGAGCCCCTTCATCGCGCCCTGCACGAAGACCGCCTTCGCCAGCGCCGCGGCGACGAGCGCGCTGCCGCCGAGCACGGTCACGCTGTGCACTCCGGTGGGCGACCTGCCGGTGGCCGGGTCGATCAGGCGATGCGAACGCTCGCCGCGCACGGCGGTCGCGCACCCGGGGTCGCCCGCGGTCGAGACCGAGACGTCCTCGAGCGGCAACATGGCCACGACCCGTGCGCTGCGCCTCGGATCGCCGCTGCCGATGGCCCAGGGCCGGCCGCGACGGTCGCCGACGACACGGGTGTCCCCGCCCGCGGACACGCTGGCGTGGCCGATGCCCATGCGCATCAGGACCGCGGCGGCGCTGTCCACCGCGTGGCCCGTGGCGAAGCCGTCGAGGTCGACGCGCATGCCTGGCACGGCGAATCGCACGGTGCCGGCCCGCTCGTCGAGCTCGAGCTTCTGCCACCCCACCGCGGCCAGCGCCCGCGCCGGCGTCGCCCGGTCGGCGCCCGTGTCGCGCCCATCGTGGTGGAGGCAGCCGACGGCCGCCGAGCGGGTGTCGAAGGCACCGTCGCTGAGGCGGGCGAAGTCCAGGGCCCTGGCCAGCAGGGCGGCCATCTCGCCCGACAGCGCCACCGCGCCGGACCCGGCCCCCCGGTTGATGCGCGACAGCTCGGAGTCGACGTTGTTCGGGTCGAGCAGCGCCTGGATCCGGTGCATCTCGGCCATCGCCGCGTCGATCGCCGACTCGCCCTGCGCGGTCGACTCGCTCCATAGCTCGACCTCGATCGGCCTGCCCTGGATGAGTCCGGCGCGCCGCCGCCATCCCGGTCCGGCCGCGAGCGTGCCCGCGCGCGCCGTGTCCGCCGGAGCCCGGCCGGCCGGCAGTGCCGGGATGCGCGGGAAGAGCCGCGCAGACAAGCGTGGAAGGGCAAGGCCGAGCATCGGCGCAGTTCACCATCCGACGCTGCCGGCAGGCGAAAGCATTCGTAAGCAACGACGACCGCTGGTTGCGCCGCGGTACTTTTCCTCGAGCACTTCGGAAGGCTCGTGCTGAACGCGTCTCGCGGCCGTTCGGCAGTTCGGCATCGCTCGACGTGCTCTGCGCCTGCGCCCGCGGCCCTTCACTCCGGGCGCCGGCCGGCAACAATGGTGAATGAGCCTGCCGTCCGTTCGCGCCTTCCTCGCCGAGTACGCCCCCGACATCGAAGTCCTCGAGAGCACCACGAGCACGGCGACCGTCGCGCTCGCGGCCGCGGCGCACGGCGTGCAGCCGGCCGAGATCGCCAAGACGCTGTCGCTGCGCCTGAACGGCGAGCCGATCCTCCTGGTGATGAGCGGGGAGGCCCGCCTCGACAACCGCAAGTACAAGGACCGCTTCGGCGCCAAGGCCAAGATGCTCGACGCGGCCGAGGTGCTGGAGGCGACGAGCCACCCGGTCGGCGGCGTCTGCCCGTTCGGGCTGCCGCGGCCGCTGCGCGTCTACGCCGACGTGTCGCTGCGTGCGTTCGAGGTCGTGGTGCCGGCGGCGGGCGACACCCACGCCGCGATCCGCATCGCGCCTGAGAGGCTGGTCCGCCTGGCGGGGGCCGAGTGGGTCGACGTGGCCCAGGGCTGACGCGCCGCCAACGAATATGTATCCCATTATATGCAAAGCCTAGAATCGGATAGAATGAGTTATGCCTGCACGCGCCCCCACCGTCGCGAGCGGCGTCGCCGCCAAGCTCGCCGGCCTCGGCCAGCGCATCCGTGACCAGCGCAAGGCGCTGAAGGTCAGCGCCCTCGACGCGGCCGAGGCAGCCGGCATGTCTCGCGTCACCCTGCAGCGCATCGAACGCGGCGAGCCCTCCGTCACGATGGGCGCCTGGATCGGCGCCGCGACCGCTGTCGGGCTGGAGCTCGACCTCGTCGAGCCGCGCCCGGCCGGCGGGCCCGGCAGGTCACGCGGCAAGCCGCCTTTTCCGGCCCGCATCCGCCTCGCCGACTACCCGCAGCTGAAGCGCCTTGCCTGGCAGCTGCACGGCGTTGCCACCCTCAGTCCGGAAGACGCGCTCGGCCTGTACGAACGCAACTGGCGACACGTCGACACAGGTGCGTTCGAACCGGCCGAGCGTGCGCTCGTCAACGCCCTGGTGCAGCACCTGGGGGGAGGGCGACTCCTTGTTTGAGCGTCCGCACCACCAGCGCATCGCCGCCATCCTGCAGTCGCTCGATGCCGACCTGCTCCTCGCCAACCGCTGCCTGTTGGGCGGCGGCACCGCGATCGCGATGCGCCACGGCGAGTACCGCGAGTCGGTCGACATCGACTTCCTGGTCTCCGATGCCGGCGGCTACCGCGCCATGAGAGAACGGCTCACCGGCCCCGCCGGCGTGCTGGCGATCGCTCGGCCCGGCGTGCTGCTCGAGGCGGCGCGCGACGTGCGCGGCGACCAGTACGGCATCCGCACGCTGCTGCGCACAGGCGGCATCGACATCAAGTTCGAGGTCGTGCGTGAGGGCCGCATCGCCATCGATCCGCCGGGCGCCGCCGACCGCGTCTGCGGCGTCGCGACGCTCACCCGACTCGACATGGCGGCGACCAAGCTGCTCGCCAATGCCGACCGCTGGGGCGACGACGCGGTGATGTGCCGCGACCTCATCGACCTGGCGATGATGGCGCCGGACGCGGCGCTGCTCCTCGCCGCCGTGGCCAAAGCCGAGGTCGCCTACGGCAAGAGCATCGCGGCCGACCTCGCCAAGGCGATCGAGGTGCTGCGTACGCGCCCGCACCGGCTCGACCGCTGCATGGAAGCGCTGCAGATGACGACCGTGCCGAAGGCGCTGCTCTGGAAACGGATCAAGGCCCTCGCCGGGCTCGCGGGCGAAGGCCGGGCCAGGCGCTAGCGTCGCGCGCCCGTTCCCCGGGCAGCCGGGGCGTCGGGTGACGCGGTCGGGTTGGCCTGTGCGTCGTCGGCGACGCGGCGAGCGTGAATTGGTGGCGGTTTGGCTCGTCGGCGCTGCCCGCCCGTCGGGCGGTGTCGTCGAAGCGGGTCAGCCGTGCGTTCGTCGCTCAAGCATTTCGCCCGCGTCGCCGATATCGCCCCCCATGACCACCACCATCGCCACCACCCTGCCAGGCAGCCGCTCGGACCGCACCCCGCTCCTGACCTGCAGCAAGTGCAAGCGGCTGCGCGAGAAAAGCGGGGGTGTCTTCTTCGGGGCCGCGTTCGCCTGCCGCCTCTGCTTCGAGCAGGGCTCGTCGAAGGCGCCGAGGACCTTCGGCTAGGGCTCGCGCTCAGCGCGTCGACACGAGGCGCAGCGGCACGCTGTCGCGCCCGACTTCCGCGTCCTCCGAGGCCTGCAGGCGGTTGACCTCGGCCAGCGACTGGTTGGTCCGGCGCAGGGCCCGCTGGGCTTCCTCGAGCCGGGCCACGGCCGCATACATCTGTTCGGCCGCTGCTGCGCAAGCGCGAAGGGCGGCCTTGGCATCGGCGTAAGCCGCCGCCTGGAGCGACTCGATGTTCATGCGATCCTCGTTGGCAGGCGACGTGCCGTCGTGCGCCGCCGCGGCTGGGCGGGGCACCCCGGTTTGGGGGGCCGCGAAATGCCGGCAGGACCGGGCGAAACTATCCGCCCATGTCCAGGCTCCTGCGCATCGCCAACCGGATCGACGACGGCCTCGACGCGCTGCGCCTGCTGCTGCGGCAGCGGCGAATGCGCGGCGCCCCGGCGCGCGTGCATTGCCATCTCGGCTTCGGCACACCGGCGCGGCTGCTGGTCAGCGGCCATGTCGTCGACGGCAGCGCCACGGAACCGTCGGCGCAGCCGGCGACCGGCCTGCTGGCCGACATCCGTGCCCTGGCCACCCGCTACGTCGAGAGCCAGGTGATGGGCGCCCGGCTGACGCTTCGCCACGGCGCGGCGCAGACGTCGGCGATGAGCGACAGCGACGGCTTCTTCAGCGCCGAGCTGGCCGTCGAGCCGACCCCCGGCGACGGCCTGGCCTGGCGCCAGGTGACGGTGACGCTCGAGCACGTGCCGGGCAGCCGGCAAGCGCCGAGCGACTTCAGCGCCGAGGTGATGACCGTGCCGGCAGGCACCCGGTTCGGCGTCATCAGCGACCTCGACGACACGGTGATGGACACCGGCATCCACGACTTCAGGCGCCACTGGCGCAAGGTGCTGCGCAGCGACCCGCGCCTGCGCCAGACCTTCCCCGGCCTGCCCGAGCTCTATCGCGCACTCGCCTTCGACGGCGGCGGCGTGCAGCGCCAGCCGATCTTCTACGTCTCCTCTGCGTCCTGGGGCTTTCAAGAGCCGTACACGCGCTTCCTCGAGCTGCACGGCATTCCTCGCGGACCGCTCTTCCTGAAGGACTACGGCCTGCAGGGCGAACAGTGGTTCGCGGGCGACCATGCCCGGCACAAGACGCGCGCCATCGAGCGGCTCTTCGAGGTCTACGCCGACATGCCCTTCATCCTGGTCGGAGACAGCGGCCAGGACGACGCCGCGATCTACCGCGACCTGGCCGCGCGGCATCGGGGCCGGGTCCTCGCCGTGTGGATCCGCGACGTCTCGGCCGAGGGTGCCCGCAAGGAAGGGATCCGGGATCTCATCGAGGCCTTGCGCTCGGAGGGCGTGTCGGCCACTTTCGACGCCGCCCTGCTGGCCGCTGCGAAGGAGGCAGAGCGAGCCGGGTGGGCCGCGGGCCGCGTGCGGTAGATTCGGCCGAACGACAGGAGACATCGATGAGCAGCCAATCTTCGGCGCGCCCGCGCCGCATCCTCGTCCTGGGCGCCTCGTACGGCTCTCTCCTCGCGAGCAAGCTCGTCCTCGCGGAGCATGTGGTCGAGATGGTGTGCCTGCCCGCGGAGGCCGAGCTGTTCAATCGCGAGGGCGCCATCGTGCGGATGCCGGTGAAGGGCAGGGACCTGCAGGTCGAGGTTCGAACCGCCGGGCTCGCCGGCCAGCTCTCGGCGACCTCGCCGGCAGAGGCGCGACCGGCGGAGCACGACCTCGTCGTCCTGGCGATGCAGGAGCCGCAGTACCGCCAGCCGGGGGTGCGCGAGCTGCTTGCCGCCGTCGGCCGGGCGCGGGTGCCGTGCATGTCGATCATGAACATGCCGCCGCTGCCCTACCTGAAGCGGATTCCCGGGCTGGACGTCGACGCGCTCCGCCCCGCGTACGGCGACCCTGCGGTTTGGGACCCGATCGACCCGGCCCTGCTGACCCTGTGCAGCCCCGACCCGCAGGCCTACCGCCCGCCGCAGCAGCCGCTCAACGTGCTGCAGGTGCGCCTGGCCACCAACTTCAAGGCGGCGCGCTTCGAGTCGGACGAGCACACCGCCCTGTTGCGCGAGCTCGAGGCCGACATCCAGGCGGTGCGCTTCGATGCCGGCGACGGCGTCCCCATCGAGCTGCCGGTCAAGCTGAAGGTGCACGAGTCGGTGTTCGTCCCGCTCGCCAAGTGGAGCATGCTGCTCGCCGGCAACTACCGCTGCGTGCAGGAAGGCGAGATGCGCTCGATCAGGGACGCGGTGCACGGCGATCCGGCCGAGACGCGGGCGGTGTACGACTGGGTGTCGGAGCTATGCGTCTCGCTCGGTGCCGACCCCGGCGACATGGTGCCGTTCGAGAAATACGCGGCCGCGGCCCGGTCGCTCGAGAGCCCGTCGTCGGCGGCGCGGGCGCTCGCTGCCGGGGCCCGCGACATCGAGCGCGTCGATCGCCTGGTGCAACTGATCGCCGCGCAACGCGGCCGGCGCCTCCCGGCGCTCGACGAGACCGTCGTGCTCGTCGACGGCTGGCTCGCGGCGAATCGGCGCAAGGCGTAGGGGGACGACATGACGCGACGCCTGCTCCCGCTCCTCCCGCTGCTGCTTGCCTTCCTCGGGGCGTGCGAAGCCGTTCCCGAGCGGCAGGATCGATGCACCCCGCAATGGCCACCGGGCCCGTGCGCCGAGTCGAACACGCAGCCGCCGCGCACGCGTTGAGTCGGGACGGGCAGACCATGAGCGACGACACCGACGCCGACACCGCTCCCCGGCACGAGGACCGCCTCTGGCGCGACAACGGCTGGACCGCGCTCGTCATCAAGAACGAGGACGACGAAGGGTGGGCGGTGGCGATGATCAGGGACGGTGAGCCGGAGCCGGCGCTCGTCGGCCCCTGGACCATGGGCCGCGACAAGAAGAACCCCAAGCCGCTCGACAGCGCCGCCTTCAACACGCTGGTGAAGACCGCCGCCGAGGTGATCCGCCGGCACGAGCAGCACACGCATGCCGAGCGGCACCGGGAGGTGACGGTCACCGCCGACTCCGGCCGCGTGACGGTGAAGCTCGACATCACGCCCGACGAAGACGACCCCTACGCGGTGCTGAGCGCGTTCGACGCCGGTGGCGAGGAACTGGCGCGGGTGCGCGTGGGCGCCGGGTTCAGGCTGAGCGCGGCGAGCGCATCGGCGTGGATCGGCGACGAATTCCGCAAGCCGGGTTGAATGGGGTCCGCGCTGGCGAGAATGGGCCCGCGACTGCGCGCCGCCGAGGAAGTCCATGCACTGCGATGACGCGCTGAGGAATCGGATCCGGCGCAACCTGGCCTCGTTCGAGCTGCACCGCGCCCATCCGGGCGCGCATCGCGCCGCGGCGGTCGCCGTGGCCGTCGCCGAGGAAGGCGAGGGTGCCCGGCTCGACGGCATCGCGACGCCTGGCGAATGGAGCCGCGAAGCTGCGTTGATCCTGACGCGTCGGGCCCTGACGCTTCGCAGCCATCCCGACCAGTGGGCCCTTCCGGGCGGGCGCGTCGATGCCGGCGAGTCGAACGAGCAGGCTGCCCTGCGCGAGCTCCACGAAGAGGTGGGGCTCGATCTCGACCCGGGCGCCGTGCTCGGCAGGCTGGACGACTTCGTCACGCGATCCGGCTTCGTCATCACGCCGGTCGTGGTGTGGGCCGGGCCGGCGCGAACGCTCGTTGCGAACCCGCAGGAGGTGGCCAGCATCCACCGCATACCCGTGAGCGAGTTCATGCGCGCCGATGCGCCCTGGCTCGACCGCGAAGACGAGAGCGAGGAGCCGGTGCTGCGGATGCCCGTCGGCAACACCTGGATCGCCGCGCCGACAGCGGCCGTGCTGTACCAGTTCCGCGAGCTGTGCATCGCAGGAACCCCGACGCGGGTGGCGCACTTCGAGCAACCCTTGTTCGCGCGGAGGTGAGTCGGTGAGCGACGTCGAGCCCGATCGGAACGCGCAGGTCGAGG
>NZ_JANODC010000508.1:0-6844 GCF_031412495.1 Rhizobacter sp.
GACGTCGACACCCTCGACCCGGCCGGCCAGACGACGACGACGGTGCAGAACATGGTCGACTACGTCGTCGAGCACGAGCACCTGCGGGTCCAGGGCCAGCGCGCGCGCGATGCCGATGCGCTGCCGCTGCCCGCCGGAGAACTCGTGCGGGTAACGCTCGAGCACGTCGGCCATGCCCGCGACCGGGCCGAGGCCGACCTCCTCGAGCATCTTCACCACCAGCGCGTCGCGTTCGGCCCGGCCGAGCTCGGGCCGGTGCAGGGCCAGGCCCTCGCCGACGATGCGGCCGACGCGCATGCGCGGGCTGAGCGAGCCGAACGGATCCTGGAACACCACCTGCATCCGGCGCCGCATGGCGCGCAGCACGCCGGCGCCGGCGCCGTCGAGGCGCTGCCCGGCGAGCGCCACCTCGCCGGCGGCGATCGGCTGCAGGGCGAGCAGGGCCATGCCGAGCGTGGTCTTGCCCGAGCCGGACTCGCCGACGATGCCGAGCGTCTCGCCGCGGCGCAACTCCAGCGTGGCGCGGCGGACGGCGTCGAAGCGGCGCTTGCGAAACCAGGCGCCGGGAAGCTCAAAGCTGACGCGGACGTCGCGCGCGGCCACCAGCAGCGGCGCGTCGGCCGGCAGCGGCTCGACCTCGCGCACCGGACGGCTGGCGAGCAGCTTCTTCGTGTAGGCGTGCTGCGGCGCGGCGAACACCTGGTCGGTGCGGCCGCTCTCGACGAGGCGGCCGCGCTCCATGACGCCGACGCGGTGCGTGAAGCGGCGCACCAGGTTGAGGTCGTGGGTGATGAAGAGGAGCGCCATGCCCATCTCCGCCTGCAGCGCGTCGAGCAGGGCGAGGATCTGCGCCTGGATCGTCACGTCGAGGGCCGTCGTCGGCTCGTCGGCGATGAGCAGGCGCGGCCGACAGGCCAGGGCCATCGCGATCATGGCCCGCTGCCGTTGCCCGCCCGACAGCTGGTGCGGGTACGAGTCGACGCGCCGCTCCGGCTCGGGGATGCCGGTCGTCGCCAGCAGCTGCACTGCCCGGCGCCTCGCTTCGCGCCGGCCGAGGCCCTCGTGCAGGCGCAGCACCTCGCCGATCTGCGCGCCGACCGTGTGCAGCGGGTTGAGCGCGGTCATCGGCTCCTGGAAGATCATGGCGATGCCGGCGCCGCGCAGGGCGCGCAGCTCGCGCTCGCTCTTCGTGCACAGGTCGGCGCCCTCGAACAGGATGCGGCCGGTCGTCCCGGCGCCTTCGACCAGGCCCAGGATCGACAAGGCGGTGATCGACTTGCCCGAGCCCGACTCGCCGACCAGCGCGAACTTCTCGCCGGCCTCGATGCGGAAGCTGACGTTGTCGACGACCGTCGTGGCTCCGAAGCGCACCGTCAGGTGCTCGACGGCGAGCAGCGCCGGCATCGGGGCGCGGCTCAGGCGCCGGGCTTCGCGGCCGGCGCGAGCAGGCCCGAGCAGGTGGCCCGCTCGGCGGCGCTTCGCTCGGGCGAGGCGCAGACCGCGTCGAGCTTGCTCTGCAGCCGCGCCAGCACGTCACGGTGCGCGCCGCCCTGGTTCCAGGCCTGCAGGCGCGTGCCGAGGCGCTGCAGGGAACGGGCGCTGCGCTCGTAGAAGGCGTCCGGCAGGGCAGCAGCCTCGCCGAACACGCGGCCGCTCATCGCCTCGATCGCACCCTCGTCGGCCGGGGTCAGCTCGATCAGCGCGTTGACGTAGCTGGTGCCCCACTGCAGCCGCGTCGACGGGCCCTCGCTGCGCTCGAAGGCCTCCCGATACCAGCGCAGCGCCTCGGCCTTGTCGCCGCGCTTCCTGGCGTTGCTGGCCAGGCCCGACATCAGGTAGTACGGCGAATGGCTCTTGGCGAGATTGGCCTTCAGCAAGGCGTCGGACTCGTCGCCGAGCCCGGCCCGCTCGAGCAGGTAGGCGGCCGAAGAGATCACGGCCTGGCGCTCGTAGGCGTCGGTGATCTCGCGGTCGGCCCGCGCCGCCTGCTCGCGCACGTCGGCGAGCAGCACGGCAGGCAACGTCGGCGACGCGGGCCGCGGCGCATCGGGCTTCGCGGGTGCCTCCGGCACGTCGATGCGGGCGAGGTCGACCCGCGCGATGACGGCCTGCATCCGGTCGGCGCGCGACAGGGTCGCGTCGCCTTCCAGTCGCTTCAGCGCGACGTCGAAGGCGGCCAGCAGCGCGCTCCGCTCCGGCGTGCCGGGCTGGCTCAGTGCGCGCACGATCTCGGCCGCATACGGGGTCAGCGTGTCGGTCTGCTCGCGCGTGCGCGGCGCCTCGGCGAGCAGCGCCAGCACCGACGAGCGCACCACCGGGTCGGCCCGCGCCGGGTGCTTGGCATCGGCGGCGGCCAGCGCCTTCAGGCGCAGCCGCATCGCGGTGTCGGGCGGGTCGGCCGGGCAGGCATCGGCCAGCTGCGCCAGCGTCGAAGGCAGGCGCTCCTTCGCCAGCACCTGCTGCTCGTCGGTCTCCCAGGAATAGAAGGCGAGCAGGCGCCAGTCGTTCGCGGCCATCGTCCCTCCGCCGGCCAGGGCATCGGCAAGCACCGCCTTCACCGGGCGCGCCGCGTTCATGCCGAGTGTCAGCAGCTGCGTGTAGCGGCCCGGGTCGGCCTCGCCCGGCAGGCGCGTCAGCTCCTGGCCCGCCGGGCTGAACAGCACCAGCGTCGGGTAGCCGCTGACCCGAAAGTGCGCGCCGACCTTCTGCGCACCGGGGTTGTCGCCGTCGACGTAGACCGGCACGAAGGCACGGGTCCGCTCGATGAAGTCCTGGCGGTTGAAGAGCGTCGCCTGGACCTGGTTGCAGGGCGGGCACCACTTGGCGCCCCAGTAGACGAAGACCGGCTTGTTCTCGGCCCGGGCCGCGGCGAAGGCGGCGTCGACCTGGGCCTGGCTCGACGCCACGCGCCAGGCGATGCCGCCTTCCCTGGCCGGCGGCGGGGCCGCGACCGGCGCACCCGGGGAAGGCGCCGTGGCCGACGCCGTGGGCTCCGGGCGACCGCAGGCGGCCAGGGCGATCACGGCGGCGACCGCGGCGAGTCGCGCCGTCCGAGGAAAAAGGGCGTGCGCAGCTGTCACGGCAAGGCCGGAGGCGGATGCCAAGGCGGGACCTCGAACGGTTCGGTGGTGCGTCATCGTGTCACCTCGTGCCGCCATCATGATCCCATCAGTCGACCGGCGCCGGGGCTTCGCGCACGGGATCGCGCTCGGCGGACGTGAACTGCGCCAGCGCCACGCCGGCCAGCGTGATCGCCGCCCCGCCGACCTTGACCATCGAGTAGCGCTCGCCGGTCAGCACCCAGGCCACGAAGCCGGCGACCGGCGGCATGAGGTACATCAGCGGCGCGGTGCGGGCGACGCCGCGCACGCCGTTGATCCAGCCCCAGACCAGCCAGCCGACGAAGGCCGAGACGATCACCGCGTAGAAGGTGCCGGCCCAAATGGCAGGGCCGATCCCGGTCCAGTCGACGGCGAGGCCGGCAGGCAGGCTGAAGGCGACCACCGGCAGGCTGCCGAGCAGCACGGCGTAGGTCATGACGGTGACGCCGCCGAGGCGCTCGATCAGCGGCTTCGACGCCACCGTGTAGTACGAGAAGAACGACGCCGCGACGAGCAGGACCAGGTCGCCGGCGCCGGCCTGCCAGTGGCCGCCGAACAGCTTGTCGGAGAGGAACGTCACGACGCCGAGGCAGGCCACGCCGACGCCGACGATCTGCCCGCGCGTCAGCTTCTCGAGCCCGTGCCAGTGCAGGATGAGGAGGGTGAAGACGGGCCCGCAGGCGAGGATGAGCGAGCTCGAGAACGCCGTCGACCAGTGGATGCCATAGGTGACCAGGCCGACGTGCAGCAGGTGGCCGATGAGGCCGAGGCGAAGCAGCGCGAAGACGTCGGCGCGCGAGACGCGCGGCCAGCGGCGGCCGAAGCGGGCGAACAGGAGGATGGCCGCGGCCACCGGCATGATCAGGTAGCGGACGAACAGGAAGCCACCCGGCGAGAGGGCCTCGAAGATGGCCTTCTGCACCGAGAAGTTGGCGCCCCAGACGAGGATCAGCACGAGCGCGGCGAGCAGCGCCTGGCGAGAGCGGTCGGGCGCGCCGACACCGGTCGGCGATAGCCCTGGGGCCGCCTCGGGCATGGTCAGCCGACGCTTCCGGCCGACCCGACCGGCGGCACGCAGCCACCGTCGTCGTCGCGCAGCGACGCCTGCGCGTCGTCGAGCCGCCAGCCCTCCACCGGCGTGGCGCGGGCGAGCGCCATCCACAGGCCGAAGCTCACGCGCATCGGCCGGCGCGGCGCCGGCCGCGCCACCACCAGGCTCTCGGCGCCCGCGACGAGCACGCCGCACTCCGGCGGGATCTCCTCGGCCCGGGCAATGCCTTCGCGAATCACGTACCAGCACTCGCCGCCGAGCTGCAGGTAGGCCTCGCGCTTGGCGCTGCGGCGCAGGTCGGCCAGCAGGTCGGATCGCTGCACCTTGACCTCGTGGACGATGGGCGAGACGTAGGCCTCGACCGTCGTGTGGCGGATCGAGAAGACGTCGGGCATCGCCACGGTCCAGCCGGAGCCGACCTTGGCGCGCATGGCCAGGCCGCGCCAGGCCAGCCGGCCGGCCCGCGTCATCTCGCCCGCGACGCGCTCGACGAGGAGCTCGTGGGCGTCGCGGCGGGCACGGTTGCGGCCGAGGGTCTCGGCGAGCACGGCGATGCCGGCATCGGTGAGGCGGATGGTCTCGTGGCCGAGCGGGCCCCGCTCGCGGGCGAGCAGGCCAGCGGCGAGGAGCTCGATCTCGATGCCGTCCTGGCACGGCCAGCCGGCCGAGCGATAGACCTCGCGCAGGCGGCGCCGGTGGACGATGCCGAGCGCGGCGGCGAGGCCCGGGTGCGGGCCGGCAGGCGAAGGGGAGGCATCGAGCATGGCAGGAGGCGCGCCTGCGCGCCGGATCGAGCCCTGCACCATACCCGAACCTTTTGCGCAGGTACGATTCGAAGCGCATCCCCTGTCGAGGAACCCGCACGATGACGACCTTGCGCCAACGTATCCCTTCGGCCCGCCGCGCTGCCGCGGCGCTGCTCGTGGCCACGCTCGGCCTCGCTGCCGCGCCGGCTGCGCTCGGGCAGGCCGCGTCGAAGGTGCTGAACGTCTACAACTGGTCCGACTACATCGCCGACGACACGATCAGGAACTTCGAGAAAGAGACCGGCATCAAGGTCAACTACGACAACTACGACAGCAACGAGACGCTGATGGCCAAGCTCATCGCCGGCAACACCGGCTATGACATCGTCGTCCCCGGCGCCCACTTCGCGAAGACGCAGATCGAGAGCGGCCTGCTGCAGAAGCTCGATCGCAGCAAGCTCAGCAACTGGGGCAACCTCGACCCCGAGCTCCTCAAGCAGCTGGCCAAGGTCGACCCGGGCAACCAGTACCTCGTCGACTGGCTGTGGGGCTACGTGACCATCGGCATCAACGCGCCCAAGGTCAAGGCCGCGCTCGGCGACCTGCCTATGCCGGAGAACGCCTGGAGCCTGATCTTCGACCCGAAGTACGCGGCGAAGCTCAAGGGCTGCGGCGTGAACTTCCTCGACTCGGCGTCCGAGGTGCTGCCGGTGGCGATGCTGTATGTCGGCAAGCCGGCGTACAGCGGCAATGCCGCCGACTACGACGCCGCCGCGGCGATGCTGAAGACCGTTCGCCCCTTCGTCACCCGCTTCTCCTCGTCGGGCTACATCAACGACCTCGCCGGCGGCTCGCTCTGCGCCGTCATGGGCTACTCGGGCGACATCAACATCGCCCGGGCCCGGGCCCTGCAGGCCAACCCCAAGCAGCCGGCCGCGATCGAGGCGATGGTGCCCAAGGGCGGCGCGACGCTCTTCTTCGACTCCATGGCGATCCCGAAGGACGCGAAGAACGTGGCCAACGCGCACCTGTTCATCAACTACATCCTGCGTCCCGACGTCTCCGCGTCGCTGACCAACAAGGTCTTCTACGCGAACCCGAACGCCGCCTCGCTCAAGTTCGTGAACAAGGCTGTCGCCGAGAACAAGACCATCTTCCTGCCGCCCGCCGACCTGGCCCGGATGACGGCGCCCGATGCGGTGCCGCAGCCGATTCGGCGCGTGCAGACGCGCATCTTCACCAACTTCAAGGCCGGCAAGTGAGCGGCGCACCGCTCAAGTCACCTGGACGCCCTTCCAGAAGGCGACGCGGCCCTTGATCTCGCGGGCGGCTTCGCTCGGCTCCGGGTAGTACCAGACGGCGTTCTCGTTCATCTTGCCGTCGACCATCAGGCTGTAGTAGTGGGCCTGGCCCTTCCACGCGCAGCTCGAGCGGTGGTTGCTGAAGGTCACGTAGTCGCGCTTCAGGCTCGCCTCGGGGAAGTAATGGTTGCCTTCGACGACGACGGTGTCGTCGCTCTCGGCGATGGTGGCGCCGTTCCAGGTGGCTTTCATGATGGCCTTCGGGTGAATGGAATCGGCGGCATCCTAGCGTTCAGTCCCGACGACCCGACCGGCTGCGACCGATCTCCATCAGCGCAGCACGCGCCCCCGCCCGAAGTAAGTTTGTTGATAAGGGTATACCCTCGCGGCTGACCGACACCGAAGACACGCCTTGAGTTCATTCCTGAAGAAGATCGTCGAGGCGACCCGCCTGACCGGCCGAGGCCAGCTGGCCGAAGCCACCGCCGCCATCCAGCGCGCCCTCCACCTCGACCGGGGCGCGCCGCCGGCCGCACCTTCGGCACCCGCCTCCGGCACGCCACCGCCACCGCCACCGCCACCGGCAGCGGCAGCGGCAGCGGTCGCCGACGCCGGCCCCGAGGCCGACCTGGTGCTCGACGGGCT
>NZ_JANODC010000509.1:0-10904 GCF_031412495.1 Rhizobacter sp.
CCTTCCTCTTGCCGCCCTGGTTGACCGCGACCGCGGTGTCGTTGACGACCTTCAGGAACGGCACCACGCCCTGGCTCTTGCCGTTGGTGCCCTTGATGTGGGAGCCCAGCGCCCGCACCGGTGTCCAGTCGTTGCCGATGCCGCCGGCGAATTTCTGCAGCAACGCGTTCTCCTTCAGCGCCTCGTAGATGCCGTCGAGGTCGTCGGAGACGGTCGTCAGGTAGCAGCTCGAGAGCTGCGAGCGGCGCGTGCCGGCGTTGAACAGCGTCGGCGTCGAGCTCATGAAGTCGAACGTGGAGAGCACCTCGTAGAACTCGATCGCGCGCTGCTCGCGGTCGATCTCGTTCAGGGCCAGGCCCATCGCCACGCGCATGAAGAAGGCCTGCGGCAGCTCGATCCGGGCCTCCTCGATGTGCAGGAAGTAGCGGTCGTACAGCGTCTGCAGGCCGAGGTAGTCGAACTGCAGGTCGCGCTCGGCCTTGAGAGCGGCGCCGAGCCGGGCCAGGTCGAACTGGAGCAGCTTGTCGTCGAGGAGCTCGGCGCCCACCCCTTTCTTGATGAACAGCGGGAAGAACTCCGCGTAGCGGGATTCCATGTCGGCCTGCAGCAGCTCCTCGCCCAGGATCTCGCGGCGGATCGTGTGCAGCAGGAGCCGGGCGGTGGCGCGGGTATAGCCGGGGTCCTTCTCGATCAGGGTCCGGGCGGCGAGGATCGCGGCCTTGTGAACCTCGTCGATCGGCACGCCGTCGTACAGGTTGCGCCGCGTCTCGGCGAAGATCGGTTCGGGCCGCACATCGGCGCCGAGACCGGCACAGGCCGACTCGATGACGGCCTGCAGGCGGGCGAGGTCGAGCGGCACCCGGTTGCCGCGGTCGGTGACCATCAGCGCCGGGATCGCGATCACCGGCGCAGCGCCCTGCTTGGCCCGCTCCTGGGCCCGCCGCTCGCGGTAGAGCACGTAGGCCCTGGCCACCTCGTGGTGACCACCGCGCATCAGGCCGAGCTCGACCTGGTCCTGCACGTCCTCGATGTGGAACGTGCCGCCACCGGGCCGCGAACGCAGGAGGGCGCGGACGACGGATTCGGTCAGGCCGTCGACCGTCTCGCGGACGCTGGCCGATGCCGCACCCTGCGTTCCGTGCACGGCCAGGAACGCCTTCATCAGCGCGACGGCGATCTTGTTCGGCTCGAACGACACGACGGCACCGTTGCGGCGCAGGATCTGGTAGCCCTGGTAGGCCGACGATGCCGCTCCGGTGCGGGTGGCCGGCCGAAGCGAGGCGACGACGGCGGGTGTCGCCTGGGCGGTGGTTGCTTGCATGAAATCCCCTTTGGAGCTCCCGGGCGCGCGTCGCGGCGCTCAGGAATGTGTTGGTTTCGCCGGCGTCGGCGGACGAGCTTCTGGGCGGGCTTCTGGACGGACCTGCTCGGCGGCGATCTCGAAAATCCAGCTTGCCATCGGGACACTATATCTGGGGTGTCAGCGGGCAACAAGCACTACCTATAGCGTGTGAACCCTTGTGACCCGTACAAAAGTCACGATACCCGATTGTCCCCCAAAGCGCCTTCTGCCGCCTCGCCAAAGGCTGCCCGGCGCCTGCGTCAGATCGGCAAACGAAGCGGGTACTTGCGCATCGCGCGACGCAGTCGGGCCCAGTCGAAACCCGACCCCGGATCGTCCTTGCGGCCCGGTGCGATGTGCTCGTGGCCGGCGATGCCCGTGATCGGATAGCGCGCCGCGATGTCGGTCAGGAGCGCGGCCAGGCCCCGGTACTGGAGGGCCTCGAAAGCCCCCCCGGCCAGCCCTTCGAGCTCGACGCCGATCGAGTAGTCGTTGCAGCCGGGCCGGCCGCGCCACGTCGACTCGCCGGCGTGCCAGGCCCGGTCGTCGCACGACACGAACTGCACCAGCTCGCCCGTGCGCCGCAGCAGGAAGTGGGCCGAGACCTCGAGGCCGCGGATCGCGTCGTAGGCCGGGTCCTCGTCGAAGTCGAGCGCATTGGCGAACAGCCGCTCGACGGCCGTGCCGCCGAACACGCCCGGCGGCAGGCTGATGGAGTGGACGACGACCAGGTCGACGTCCGTGCCGGCGGGCCGAGGCCCGAAGTTCGGCGAGACGGCGCGACGGGCCCGGCTCAGCCAGCCGCCGCTCCAGGTCCCACCGGTCACTCGCGATCGGCGTTCGACGCGTCGCCGCCGACGTTGACGTTCAGGCGCGCCATCCGGTAGCGCATTTGGCGCAGCGACAGACCGAGGCCGATGCCGGCGGCGGTCCGGTTGAAGCGATGGTGCTCGAGGGCGCGGACGAGGATGTCGCGCTCGACGTCGTCCAGGAACTTGGCGAGGTCGGTCGGCAACGGCTCCTCGACCGGGACCATGCGCGCCGCGGCCCGGGCCGACTGCGCCGCCGCTTCGCCACCGGCCGCGGCGATCTGGTCGAGCTCCTGCGCGGCGCTGTCGGTGAACACCGATTCCGGCAGACCCAGGTCGTAGACGTCGAGCTCCTCCGCGCCGGAGAGCGCCACCGCGCGGTGCAGCAGGTTCTCGAGCTCGCGGACGTTGCCGGGAAACGGATAGCGCGCCAGGTGGACCAGCGCGTCGCGGGTCAGGCGCGGGGCCGGCCACACGCCCGCGTCCCGGGCCAGGCGCTCGAGGATCCGCTCGCTCACCACGCGCAGGTCCTCGAGGCGCTCGCGCAGCGGCGGCACCCGGATCTGGATGACGTTGAGGCGGTAATAGAGATCCTGCCGGAACAGGCCGGCATGCACTTCGGCGCCGAGGTCCTTGTGGGTGGCGCTCAGCAGCCGCACGTCGACCGCCTGCTCGGCCACGGCGCCGACGGGGCGCACCGATCGCTCCTGGATCGCGCGCAGCAGCTTCGATTGCATCGACAGCGGCAGGTCGCCGATCTCGTCGAGGAACAGCGTGCCGCCGTGGGCGGCCTGGAAGAAGCCTTCGCGGTCCTCGTTCGCGCCGGTGAAGGCGCCCTTGCGGTAGCCGAAGAACTCGGCCTCGAGCAGCTGCTCGGGGATGGCGCTGCAGTTGACCGGAACGAAGGGCATCGACGCGCGGACGCTGACCTCGTGGATCGCCCGGGCGACGAGCTCCTTGCCGGTACCCGACTCGCCGCTGACGAGCACCGGCGCCATGCTGCGTGCCACCTTCTCGACCAGGCTGCGCACCTGCTGCATCGCCATCGACGTGCCCGCCATCCGGCCGAGGGCCTGGCTGACCGGCGCCGCCGCCGCCGGTGCCACGACCCGTGCCGGCGGGCGCGGCGGCGCCACGCCGCCGCGGTGCTCCGACGGCAGGCTGGACGGATCGACCGTCGGCCCGCCGCTGCCGCCCCGGCCGAGCGCCGAGGCGATCACGCCGCGGAACTGCTTCAGGTCGACCGGCTTCGTGAGGTAGTCGTAGGCGCCGGACTTGAGCGCCTCGACGGCGTTCTCGGACGAGCCGTAGGCCGTGATGACGATCGCCTTCTCGCGCCGGCCGCCCTCCTCGAGCCAGCGCAGGATGTCCAGCCCGGTGCCGTCGGGCAGGCGCATGTCGGTGATGACCGCGCTGTAGGTGCGGTCCTTGAGGTGCAGCAGGGCCTCCTGGACCGTGCCGGCGGTGTCGAGGTCGTAGCCCTCGCGAAGCAGCGTCAGCTCGTAGAGCGTCCGCAGGTCGGGTTCGTCATCGACGACGAGCAGGCTGAAATGCGATGCAGTGGTCATGGGGTGAGGTGGAGTCGATCTTCGGCCGGCTGCAGCGCGCCCCGGCGCATGTCGACGAAGAAGTCGTTCCGGTGCCGTTGACCAGGCGGCAGGAGCCGATAGTCGATGCGAGCCCCGTATCGTTCGCAGAGCTCGCGACAAATGTAAAGACCCAAGCCTGCGCCGCGGCTCCTTGTCGAGAAAAACGGCTCGAACAAATAGGGTTCCACGTCTGCCGGGATGGGCGGGCCGTCGCTCAGGACGCTGAAGGCGGCGCGCGCGTCGCTCTCGGGCGAGCCCTGGAGGCGGACCACGATCGCGCCCGGCTTGTCGCTGGCGTGACGGCGGGCGTTGTCGAGGAGGTTGACCAGGACCCGACGCAGGTGTTCGGTATCGAAGAGGGCACCGAGGGGCCGGGCCGGCAGGTCGAGGCGCAGGACGCTGGCCGCACCGGTGGCCATCCCCGCGGCGACCGCCCACTCGGCGCTGAAGGCGGCAATCTGCGCCGTCGCGTCGATGGCCCCGACCTCCTGGGCCTGACCCGGCGCGACCTCGAGGACGTCGTCGACGATGCGCTTCAGCCGCTCGACGTTCTCGGTGACCATGCGCATCAGCTGCCGCTGCCCGGGGTCGGTGGCGTCTTCCGACAGCAGGGCATTGGCCTGCGAGATGGCGGCGAGCGGGTTGCGGATCTCGTGCGCGATGCCGGCCGAGACCCGGCCCATGGCGGCGAGCTTCTCCTGGCGACTGCGCGCCTGCACGTTGCGCACGTCCTCGAGGAAGAGGACGCAGAACTCCTCCGCCGCGGCGGGCTCCCGCCTGCGCGTGAAGCGGACCCGCACGCGCAGGGTCCGGTGCGTGTCCGGCGCGAACTGCAGCGGCACGTCACGCCCGACCTCGGGCCACGAGGCTTCGGCGAAGGCTCGCTCGACCGCGGCGACGAGCGCGCCCCAGGCCGGAACGCCGCGCAGCTGGAACGGCGCCGGCCGGCTCGTGCCTTCAGGCGCCAGCAGGCGACGCGCCGACGGGTTGGCGGCGCGGACCTTGCCGGCCCGGTCGACGACGAGCACGCCGTCCTCCATCTCCTCGATGACGAGTCGGTTGAGCTGCGCCTGCTGCCGGGCCAGCTCGAGGCTGCCGCGGGCGCTCAGCTCCTCGCGCGCCAGGCGGCCCGCGAGTTCGCCGGCCAGGATCGTGATGACGAAGAAGCCGCTGCCGGTCAGGCCGGCCTGCGTCATCAGCAAGGTCTTGTCCCCGCCGCTGACGGCATTGAGCCAGGCGACGCCAAGCAGGGCCAAGGTCGCGGCGGCGGCCGTCGCCAGCGCCAGCGCCCGCGGCGTCAGCACGCCGGCCATGAGCACGGGCAGAACGAGCAGCGCCACGTAGTTGATGCTCGATCCGGGCGAGGCGATGTGCAGGCCGGTGAACAGCAGCAGGTCGGCGCCGATGGTCGCCATCCACTGCGGGCTCTGCAGGCGCGCAAAGGCGTGCGGCGCCGCGCCGCGACGAAGGCGCGGCAGCAGCCACATGCTGATGGACAGCGCCGCGTAGGTGATGGTGATGACGACCACCTCCGGGGGCGGCCGCGGGCCGAAAACGCTGGTCAGGGCCACGGTGAGGGCGACCGCGACGCCGAGCGCGGCCCGCGCCGCGATGAATGCGCCGTAGATGCGCTCGAAGGTCGTCCCGGCCATCGACTTCGGCCGGCTCGAGGCGCGCCGCGCCGATGGGTCCGGGTCGGACTGCCACGAGGCGGCGAAGCGCGAATCCTCGCCGAGCGCCGGTGCATCGCCGGTGCTGCCGAAGTTCCCGAACCACGACTCCTCGCCGCTGGACGGCCGACGCGGCCGATCGGCTGCGTCGCTGCTCATCGGTCGTTCGCGTTCGCCTCTTCGAAGGCGACCCGATGCGCCTCGCCGCAGAAGATGCCGCCGCGGCCAGGCAACGCTTCGTCGCGCGGCAGGTGCACGCCGCATTGGGCGCAGGCGACGATCGGCCGGGGCCCGCTCCGGGGCGGGGCGGCCGGGCCCGGGCCGCCGCGCCGGCCGAAGCTGCCGCGCAACAGCCACAGCAGCACGACGACCGCGACGAGGAACAGGAAGATCTTCATGGCCGCTCAGGCGCTCGGGGTTCGATGCAGCACGACCTCGAGGACGAAGCGCGAGCCCACGTAGGCCAGCAGCAGGAGCGCCGCACCGGCATGGACGACGCGGGTGGCCGTGGGACCGCGCCAGCCGAACGCGCGCCGTCCCGCCAGCAGGCCGGCGAAGACGAGCCAGCCGAGCACCGAAAAGACGGCCTTGTGGTCCCATCGCCAAGGGTCGGCGAACCAGGCGCCGAGCGCGATGGCCGCCGTCAAGGCGACGAATCCGGCAGCGACGAAACGGAAGGTCAGCCGCTCGAGGCGCAGCAGCGGCAGGCCGCCGGGCGGTGCCGGTGCCGCAGCGCCGGTTCTCCGCATCTGCCGCTCGGCGCGGTTGAGCAGCAAGGCATGCAGGACGGCGACGCCGAAGAGGCCATACGAGGCAATGCCGAGCAGCCAGTGCAGCGGTGCCCACATCGACGTGGTGGGCCCCACCGCCTGGCCGGGGTAGAGCCATGCCAGGAGGACGACGACGATGCCGCTGGCCGCCAGGGTCCGCCGCGCCCCCGGCACCGGCAAGACGCGGGCCTCGAGCTCGTACACCGCCAGCACCAGCCAGAGCGTGATCGACAGCGCCGGGGCGAAGCCGAAGCGCGCCCCCGGCACATCCGATCCGATGCCGGCGACGTCGATCACGATGGAGAGGCCCTGCGCGATCCAGCCAGCGAAGAGCGCGGCCCGCAGGGCCGACGAGAACCGCTCGCTGCGCAGGGTGGCGATCGCATAGAACGCGAGGGCGAGGACGCTCGGCAGGCCCAGCGTCAGCGCCATGGGTCCGAGCCCGCCCCGGTCAGGGCCGAACGATAGAATCATCGGCCAAGTGTACTTTCGCACCCGCGCCTGCCAGGCGCCTGCGCAGCCCATGGCCTCTGCCCTCACCGACCGGTTGAGCCGGCTCGTCAAGACGATGCGCGGCCAGGCCCGCATCACCGATGACAACGTCCAGGAGATGCTTCGGGAGGTCCGGATGGCTCTCCTCGAGGCCGACGTCGCCCTCCCGGTCGTCCGCGACTTCATCGCCCGCGTCAAGGACCGGGCGCTCGGCGCCGAGGTCGCCGGATCGCTCTCGCCCGGGCAGGCTTTCGTCGGTGTCGTCAACCGCGAGCTCGCGGCGACGATGGGCGAAGGCGTCGCCGACCTCGACCTGGCGACGCAGCCTCCGGCCGTGATCCTGATGGCCGGCCTGCAGGGCGCGGGCAAGACGACGACCACCGCCAAGCTGGCCCGCCACCTCATCGAGAAGCGCAAGAAGAAGGTGCTCACGGTGTCGACCGACGTCTACCGTCCGGCCGCCATCGAGCAGCTCCGTGTCGTGACGAAGCAGGCTGGCGCCGAGTGGTTCCCGTCGACCCAGGACGACCAGCCGGTGGCGATCGCCCGCGCAGCGCTGGATCACGCGAAGCGGCACTACTTCGACGTCCTGCTGGTCGACACCGCCGGACGGCTCGCCATCGACGAGAAGCTGATGGCCGAGATCCGCGACCTGCATGCGGCCCTGCGCCCGGTCGAGACCCTGTTCGTCGTCGACGCGATGCAGGGCCAGGATGCGGTGAACACCGCCAAGGCCTTCAAGGAGGCGCTGCCCCTCACCGGCATCGTCCTGACCAAGACCGACGGCGACTCGCGCGGCGGCGCCGCGCTGTCGGTCCGCACCATCACCGGCGCGCCGATCAAGTTCGCCGGCACGAGCGAGAAGATCGACGGCCTCGAGGTCTTCGATGCCGAGCGGCACGCCGGCCGCATCCTCGGCATGGGCGACATCGTCGGCCTCGTCGAGGAGGTGCAAAAGGGCGTCGATGTCGCCGCCGCGCAGCGGCTCGCCGACAAGGTCAAGGCTGGCGACAGCTTCGATCTGAACGACTTCCTGTCGCAGATTTCACAGATGAAGAAGATGGGCGGCCTCGGCGGCCTGATGGACAAGCTACCCTCGCAGATGACAGGACGGGCCGCCAATCTGGGCCCGGCCGACATCGAGCGTGCCGAGCGCGACGTGCGCCGCATGGAGGGAATCATCTGCTCGATGACACCGCTGGAGCGGCGCAAGCCCGACCTGCTGAAGGCTGCGCGCAAGCGCCGGATCGCGGGCGGAGCGGGCGTTCAGGTGCAGGAAGTCAATCGCATGCTCAACCAGTTCGAACAGATGCGCGACGTGATGAAGAAGATGAAGGGCGGCGGGATGATGAAGATGATGAAGCGCATGGGCGCGATGAAGGGCTTCGGCGGCATGCGCTGAAGCGAGCCCGCTGACTCGCCGGCCTCAATACGGCCACGAAAGGATCGATGAACCCCTACTACCTGGTTTCGATCGTCGCCGCGATGGCGGCGGCGGCGTTGATCTGGTGGCTGGCGCGCCGGCAGGGTCCCGTCGAGCGCCCGGAGCAGCCTGCCGAACGGCTCGACACGCTGGCTGGCTGGCCGCCCGAGCCCACGCGTGTCCTCCGCTCGACCGAGCGGCTTGCCTTCAGCACACTCAAGCTGGCCCTTCCCGGCTACATGATCCTGGCGCAGGTGCCGGTCGCTCGCTTCCTGACCGTGCCGAAACGCAATTCGCACGCCGAATGGATGCGGCGGATCGGCAGCCAGTGCGTCGACTTCGTGATCTGCGACGTCACCTCGCAGGTGGTGGGCGTTGTCGAGGTCCGGCCTCCTGCCGACCAGCTCAACGAGAGGTTGCAGGTCCGCCAGGAGCGGCTGGCCCGCAGTCTGAAGGCCGCCCACATCCCGCTCCATGTCTGGAACGAGGAGAAGCTGCCGACGATCGAGGCCGCCCGCGAGAAGATCCTGCCGAACGCACCCGCGGTCCCTGCTCACCTGACGAAGAAGCCGCTGCCCGCGGCGTCGGGGGTGACCGCGGCTGGCCTGGCCGCGGTGGCGGCCGGTAGCGCGGTCGTCGTCCCGGGTCCGAGTGCCGACCCCTTCGCAGACACCGACCGCGACTGGTCCCAGGATGAGGTCATCGAGGTGCTCGAGCCCAGCAACAACACCTGGTACGACGACATGGAATCCGTCTCGGCGGAACTGCCGCCGCCCGAGCAGCGCTGAGGCGGATCCAGCGCCTAGCTGATCAGGGCGTCGGCGAACTCGCCCGCACGGAAGGTCTGCAGGTCGGCGAGTTTTTCGCCCACGCCCACGAAGTACACCGGCAACGGCTCGCCGCGCTCGCGCGACCAGAGCGCGATCGCCGCCAGCACCCCGCCCTTGGCGGTGCCGTCGAGCTTGGTGATGATGAGGCCGGTGAGCCGCAGCGCGGCATCGAAGGCCTGGACCTGCGTGAGCCCGTTCTGACCCGTGTTGCCGTCGATCACGAGCAGCACCTCGTGCGGCGCGCCGGGCTGGGCCTTTCCGATGGTCCGATGGATCTTCTTCAGCTCCTCCATCAGGTGCGCCTGGGTCGCAAGGCGGCCGGCCGTATCCGCGATCACGACATCACAGCCGCGTGCCTTGCCGGCCACCACGGCGTCGAAGGTGACTCCGGCCGGATCGCCGCCCTGCTGGCTGACGATCTCGATGCTGCCGGCCGCGCGCTGCCGAGACGCGGGACCCGAGCCGGCACGTTCGGCCCAGGCGAGCAGCTGCTCGCGCGCGGCGGCCCGGAAGGTGTCGGCGGCAGCGAGCAGGACCTTGCGGTCGGCATCGATGAGGTGGCGCGCCAGCTTGCCCACGCTCGTCGTCTTGCCGGCACCGTTGACGCCCACCACCATGATGACGGTGGGCGTGTGCTCGCCGATGACGAGCGGCTTCTCGAGCGGCGCCAGCAGGTCCTCGACACAGCGCGCCAGCAGGCGACGAGCCGCCGCGGCGTCGCGCACGTGGGCGCGGCTGACCCGGGTCTCGAGGTCGTCGAGCAGGTAGCGCGTCGCCGCGGCACCGGTGTCGGCCTGCAGGAGGGCCGCTTCCAGGTTCTCGTACAGCTCATCGCCGATCTCGGCCCCGACGAAGGCGTCGGCGATGGTCGAGCCGGTGCGGCGCAAGCCGTTCTTGAGCTTGGAGACC
This sequence comes from Rhizobacter sp., assembly GCF_031412495.1. Classification (GTDB taxonomy): domain Bacteria; phylum Pseudomonadota; class Gammaproteobacteria; order Burkholderiales; family Burkholderiaceae_C; genus Schlegelella_A. The sequence goes on from NZ_JANODC010000509.1 coordinate 9,835, forward strand.
CAGCTTGCACGCTCGGCCGCGGACGCTCCGCCGGCCGGCCCGGGCGCCGGGGCCTCCTTCGGCGCGACCGCCTGCGTCGCCGCCTCGGGCGAAGGCGCAACCGGTCCCTGGACAGGTGCCTCGGCCTCGCCGGCGGCTTTCCCCGGCTTGTCCTTCCGGCCGAACAGGAGCTCGCCGACATCGGTGCCCAGCCAATCGAGCGCGCCGCGGCGCTGCGCGCCGTCAGATTCGGCCGCAGCGGCCGGCGCAGGTTCCTCGCGCACAGGTTCGCGGGCCGGCTCCGCCGGCGGCTTTTTCTTGAAGAAGCTGAACATGGGCAAGCCGATGCAGGAAGCGCCGGGGGCGATGGGCGCGCGGAATCGAAGGGCCTCCCGGACCGCGTCAAACGCCCGGAATCGGCTCGTTATACTCGTGGGCTCAGGCGCTTTAGCTCAGTCGGTTAGAGCGACGGAATCATAATCCGCAGGTCCGGGGTTCGAGTCCCTGAAGCGCCACCAGATGCCCCCGCGAGCGCCCCGGCGCGCCGGTTCCCGGGCCGCCTGGCGGGCCCAGCCGGAAAGCACCATGCTTCGATCGATGCTCACCCTCGTCGCCGCCCTCGGGCTGGCTGCCCCGGCTGCCGGCCAGGTCCAGCGGGCGTTTCCGCCGACCGCGTTGCGCGGTGCGATCGTGATCGGCGAAGCGCCCGAGATCGTCCTCAATGGGCAACGTGCCCGCCTCGCCCCCGGCTCGCGCATCCGCGACGGCAACAACATGTCGGTGGTCCCGAGCGGCCTGCTCGGCGGCCGCTTCCTCGTTCACTACACCGTCGACACGAGCGGCCTGGTGAAGGAGGTCTGGATCCTGCGCCCGGACGAAGCTGCGGTCCGGCCGTGGCCGACCACGCCCGGCGAGGCGCAGGCATGGACCTTCGACCCGGCGGCCCAGGTCTGGATCAAGCCGTGAGCGCGCCGTCGGCCAGGCCGAAGGTCTTCATCAAGACCTTCGGCTGCCAGATGAACGTTTACGACTCGGACAAGATGGCCGACGTGCTGCACGCGGTCGAGGGCTACGAGCCCACCACCGACGTC